>DAOWNO010000110.1 GCA_030642525.1 Candidatus Aegiribacteria sp. | reverse complement strand
CAGCTGTACCGGAAGATTGATTTAGTACTTTGCTTCATCATCCCGATTGTATATCATTAGTAACTTCTGACCTGCGTTATTAATCACTTTTCAGGCCGAATGTAACCAGGGGACGTACCACATTTGTTCAACTTATGGGTTACTTTGTAAATATATATTCTTAATAAATTGAATAAATATTGTACTTCCCTGTCGTACTAAGGAGATGATCTGCAATGATGTTGATAATGCTGATTCTTGCCGCAAGCGCGCCGGATACACTGTGGGCAAACGTTACGAGCGGTGGTGTTTATTCAACGATTGATATCGGGGATATTGATGGGGACGGTGTCCCGGATGTAGCCAGTGGCTTGAATTACTTTGATGACGAGCCTACATTATGGTGTCTTTCGGGTGCTTCGGGGGATACTCTCTGGACCAGTGATCAGTACAACGGAATTTACCAGGACGAGGGTCTCGCAGGAGTTCAGGATATGAATGGAGATGGTTACGGAGATATTCTGATGGCCACACCGGGCGGATACGCTCCTCCGGGGAGATGCCTTATACTGATTTCCGGGATAGACGGATCCCTTATATGGTTGTGGAGCGCATATGAGAACATGCCTGCACAAGCCGGCTGGGGTTACAGCTGCTGTCTGATGGAAGATCAGACCGGCGACAACCTTCCTGAGCTTCTCGGGGGGTTTGGTTCTCGGGGGGGTGCCAACACCTCTGCAGCAGCATGCTTGAACGGTGCCACCGGGGATACCCTCTGGACCAGAACCACGGTGGATGCTACTATGGATATACTTGCCGTACCTGATGTAACGGGTGACGGTGTACAGGAGATATACCTTGGAATTGGAGGAAACTCCTATACCGACTATACACTTGAACTGGTAGATGGCTCCGATGGATCTCTTATATGGAGCAGGAACGGCGGCGGAGACGTCATGTGCGTGTCAGCTGTTGACCGCGTGGATACCGTTCCATGGATGGTCAGCAGTTCCTTCAGCGGAGAAGTTCAGTGTTACAGCCTTGGCGGTGATTCACTATGGGCAAGGGATTTAGGCGGAATGCTTCTTGATGTTGAAGCGGGACCTGACATTAATGGAGATGGGATTGCAGAGATCGCCGTGGCCGGGGACAATTCGGGAACGATATGTCTCGATGGGGCCACCGGAGTCACTCTATGGAGTTACGCCACAGGTTCGAATACCTGGAGTGTAGCCTGGGCTGATTCAGTCTATACGGGCGGTTCATGGGTTCCGTGCATCGTCGGTGGAAGCATCAATGGGAAAAGGATAACACTTGTTGATGCGCTGAGCGGGGATTTAATCTGGGAGCAGCAGTTCACCGAGAGGGTGTACAATGTAAGCACTATTTACATGGAAACCGTTTCGCCATCTCCCATTGTACTTGCTGGTCTTCAGGATAAGCAGAGTCAGCCGTATCATGCCTGGGCTTTTCTATCTTCCACCGGGACATCATGCGGAGAAAATCCTCCGGAAGCATTTACCGGGAGTATTGTCCAGCGGAACCCTTTAAAAGGTATTATGATACTCACCCCGCCCGAGGGAGAGTGGAACTGTGGGATCTACGACCTTTCCGGCCGTCTTGTATGGTCTGGTATACTCAACGGTGAGGAAACCGTTGATCTGTCATCATGGACTTCCGGAGTTTTCTTTGTAACGCTGTCCAACGGATCCATCGAGATCAAGAGAACGGTAACAGTCCTGAACTGAACAGGAGAATAGAGGTCATCCTGTCTGAAACAGTAGTTCGAGTCGAAAATCTGAGGAAAAGTTATGGCGGGGTGCGTGCCGTCGATGGCATCTCCCTTTCCGTATCGAGGGGGGAGATCTTCGGTATTGTACGACCGAATGGTGCAGGTAAAACCACAACCATGGACTGCATCGTAAGCATGCGAAAACCCGATTCGGGATTCATCAGTGTATTGGGCATTGATCCACTCACGCAGCGAAAAGCTCTCCTTGAGAAAGTAGGTATCCAGCAGCAGGAATCCGAACTTCCCGACAGAATGAAGGTGAGGGAAGCTATAGAGTTGTTCTCGTGTTTCTACAGGGATTCTACGGATGCTGCCTGGATTCTCTCAAGGCTGGGGCTTTCGGATAAGAAGGATTCTTACTTCTCAGCTCTGTCAGGAGGGCAGAAAAAAAGGCTTTTTGTAGCATTATCTCTTGTTGGTGATCCTGAAATAGTCTTCCTTGATGAACTGACGAGCGGTCTTGATCCCCGCTCAAGACGTTCGATGTGGGATCTTGTCAGAGGGTTGCGGGACGACGGCAAAACCGTTTTCCTCTCCACCCATTATATGGATGAGGCTGAGAAGCTCTGTGACCGCGTCGCCATAATCGATGATGGGAAGATCGTAGCCATGGATACTCCCGAATCACTTATCAGGTCCCATGCCGCCGCTCTCAGTGTTGTCATGGGAATTCCCGAGAGCTTCAATGAGAGTGAGCTGGAATCAATAACCGGAGTGGTTAAGGTCTTCAGGGATGATGGAAAAACCATAGCATATGTACAGGACAGTTCGGCAGTAGTTGAAATCGTGAAGCTGCTTGTGAAAAGAGAGATTGAACTGGGGGACTTTCATACAGAGAAATCCACTCTGGAGGATGTTTTCCTGAAACTGACCGGAAAAGAGATAAACGACTGATATGTTTAAGCGGTATTTCAACCTGACACGAATGGAGTTTGTCCTTTACCTGAGGGAACCATCAGGCTTCTTCTTTACACTGATATTCCCGCTGCTGCTTATGATGCTGTTCGGGAGTATCTGGGGTAATGACCCATTTCCGGGTGAAAATTTCGGATACATAGATTTCGCCGTTCCCGCTTTCATAGGGATAGTGATCTTAACCACCGGTATCTCGGGTCTTACAACAAGCATCGCGGCCTACAGGGAGAAGGGAATTTTAAGGAGGTTCAAATCTGCTCCGATTTCTCCCCTTCTGGTTCTCACAGCGGAGTTATCTTCACTATTCATAATTACGGTTTTGGGGATGCTCCTTCTCCTTGCAGCTGGAGTGATTGTTTTTGGAATGCGTTTTTACGGCAATATTCCCGAAGTATTTTTTGCATTTGTTCTGTCCACTCTCTCTATTTCCGCATTTGGATTCATTCCGGCCAGCCTGGCCCCCACTGCCCGAAGCGGTATGATAATTTCCAATGTCATGTATTTTCCAATGCTGTTTCTTTCCGGAGCTGCCCTTCCAAGGGAAATGCTCCCATCTTTCCTGAAATCCTTCTCACAAATTCTTCCCCTTACTCATGTGATTGAGCTGCTGCAGGGGCTATGGCTTGGCGGGCATCTGTGGGAGTATCCCGTTCAGATATTAGTACTGTGCGGCGTCACGGTAGCGGGTTTTGCTATTGCCGCAAAATACTTCAGATGGGAATAGAACCCCCACATTCGATTGCAGCATAAGGGATCCCGAATACATCCGCTTGACATTGTAATAGGTATACGTATGTTTACCTGTAGGAATCAATGACAGGGAGGCTGCGATGAAAAGGGAAATCAGGAAATGCGTTAATCGCTACAGAGGTTTCTGGGAACGGCAGGAGAGTTACGATTTCGAGGTTCCGGAAGACAGCATGACAAATGGTTTCTTCGTAAGACATCATTCATTTGCAAGGTCTGATATTCTGGAGAAAAGCTGGTTCAGTGAATACACGGACGAGAAGTACGACTCAGCATTTGATTGTCTTGCATATTACAGATGGTACGTAATACCGGAAAAAATTCGGGAAGTCTCTGGGTTATGGGAAGAGACTGATCTGGAGCTTCTTCTAGACAGCGCAGGCTATTCGACATCACTCATTGCGGAGGAGCTGTTCCGCATGATAGATGTCTGTCTTGAATCAGGTAAATGCAGAGAAGAAGATCTCCATCGAATCCGATTGGCCTATAACGGACTGTCCGGTTTCCAGGATGACTTCATCCACAGAATAGCTCAATGGGGCAGCATAACGGATCGCGGAATTTCACAGCACTCGATCAATACTCCGGTTGCCTCCATCAGCTGAGTATTGTCAGGCTGAATCCGTTATTCTAGAGAATAACCTTATACAAAGTAAATAGTCCCAGTATAACCGTTGCTGTTCCGACAATGAGTGTGAAATTCTTTACTTTCAGTTTTTTTACAACCCTGGTTGAAAGCGGAACAGAAGCGACAGCTCCTGCAAGAAGGGCAAGGGTGATTGTCCAGTCAAATTCTGTTCCAAGCAGAAGGAAAGTGCATACTCCCACAAGGCAGGTGAAGCTTTCAGACAGTGATGTTATAGCAACTGAATTCTTGGTATCAACCCCCGAGAGTATCTGCCCGGAGGTAACCAGAGGACCATACCCCCCCCCGGAAAGCCCTTTGTTGAAGGCTGCAAGAACTCCCAGTCCTATAATTCTTTTCCATGAAAAGTACGGTTTTGAATTGCGTTTGAGCAGGATCAGAATACCCATTGAAGAGACCATAACACCTATGAATAGCTTCAGGTATGTCTTTGGGATGTTAATTGCAACAAAGACAGCTATTACGGTGCCTGCGAGGCTGCAGATTGCGAGGACCATAGCAATCTTCGACGAGTTGGATCTCGGTATATAGCCCAGCAGCTTCATCTTTTTTACGAGTTTGTGATCTGGATCATTCCGGAAATCGAAACACACGTTACCGGCCCTGTGGTGCATGAAGGCGGCCAGACCTCCAGTAATTAGTTCCGAGGTGAGGATTGCGGGGATGACTACAAGCGGATTGTACCCCATTATAATCAGGAGCGGCGTCAGCGTGGTTCCGTAACCCATACCCAGTGAAGAGTCCACGAACTCACTTGCGAACGCGATAATGAACAGTATCAGGACTGATAGGACAGGATCCATTACTCAGTCTTTCCCTTTTCCAGCTTCCCGGCTGCATATGATGGTTTAACTTTCGAGATGCATAGCCTGTCGTCATTGAACAGCACCCAGCGAATCCTGTCACCATCGGATATGTTCAGGTTATCTACGATCTCTTTCGGTATTGTTATCCGGCGCCTGCTTTTTCGGATTGTTACCGATGTTTCTCCGATGTAAGCAACGTTATCAAGATCGATCTGCATGATTCCTCCGTCTATGTTACATTGGTGCGACACCAATAATTATTGGAAATATACAAATATGAATTGGCGTGTCTAGGTATGGTGAGAGGTTACTGATGTGCCAGTATAAGGATATTGTGGCTATATTCATGTAAATACAGCGAAAATAAATAGGGACGGAGGTGTTTTATTGGTAATGCGTGAATAATATGCAGTTGAAACTATCAGAATAGTCATATTATTTACATAACTAAAATAAAACACCTCCGTCCCTATTTATTGAAGGAAAATATATGAAGGACAGAAAGCTCGATGAAATCGTAGGAAGACGTGGATCTGAAGCTGTAGCATTCTACACGCTGATGTCCCGACGGATCAGGAATATACTTCTGGTCTCAAGCCTTTACGATTCATACACGCTGGAGGAAGACGGTAAATTCACTGAGGTTCTGTTCTCCGAGTACCTTCTACTCAATCTCAGATACGCACCGCGTATAATGAGGGTATCAACCGGTGAGGAAGCATTGCAGCGTCTTGAACAGGAAAGCTTCGATCTGGTTATTTCAATGCTCAGTATTGGTTCCATGCAATGTGATGAACTGGGTGCAGCTGTTGCAAAGGCAGCGCCTGGAGTTCCCTTTGTAGTCCTTGCGTATACTGCTCGTGACCTCAAGATCCTGATGGATGAGGGTAGGTTGAAGTCCGGTGGGCAAGCCTTTGTCTGGCAGGGTGATGCAAGGCTGTTCCTTGCTATTATCAAATCAATCGAAGACAGGCTGAATGCCGAACATGATTCCCGTGTTGCAGGGGTAAAATGCATAATTCTAGTTGAAGATTCTATAAGGTTCTGCTCATCCTATCTGCCTATGCTGTATACCGAGCTGATGCAGCAGACACAGGCATTGATGACTGATGGTGTGAACCAGATGCAGAAACTGCTGCGGATGCGGGCAAGACCCAAAATTCTGCATGCCAGTAATTACGAAGAAGCTATTGAACTATACAGGCTTTTCCATGACCACGTACTGGGAATGATACTTGATGTGAGATTTGAAAAAGAAGGTGTTGAATACCCCCGAGCCGGTTTCCAGCTTGCGGAAGAGATACTGTCTAACGATCCTGAATGCCCGATTCTATTCCAGTCTGCAGAGGAGATCAACAGAAAAAGAGCCAACGGAATGGGAGCGGCATTCATAAACAAAAACTCCCCTACTCTCCTTGCGGACTTGAGGGAGTTCATGAGGGATTACCTGGGCTTCGGTGATTTCGTATTCAGAAATCCGGATGGCCATGAAGAGGCCAGAGCCGGGGATCTAAGAGAGTTGAGGCTGGCGTTGAGGAGGGTGTCCAATGAAAGTCTGTTCTACCACGCAGAGAGGAATGATTTTTCCACCTGGCTGATGGCCAGGACCGAATTCGATCTTGCCCGCGCACTCAGGCCTCAGAAAGTACATGATTTCAAAACCACCGGAGATCTCCGCTCCTATCTGCTTTTATCACTGAAGCAGTGGATGGAAAGATACAGAGCTGGTCAGGTTGAGGAGTTTTCCAGTGAAACGTTTGATTATGACACGGAATTTGTAAAAATCGGTTCAGGTTCTCTCGGTGGGAAGGGACGTGGACTGGCTTTTATAAATGCTCTTCTAAATATCTACAGGATCAATGACGACTTTCCCGACGTAAATATCTACGTTCCTCCAACCGCAGTCGTGACTACCGGGGTTTTCGATCGGTTCATGCAGAATCCCGGTCTTACCGAACTGGTTTTCAACGTGGAAAATGCGGATATCAATCTCTCCAGT
>DAOWNO010000081.1 GCA_030642525.1 Candidatus Aegiribacteria sp. | reverse complement strand
GTACTTGTACGATCAGGAGCTTCTTGGTGGCGGACTGCTCTCTTTACTGCTTCTTATAGGAACTATGGTTTGCGGGGCGGCAAGTGGTGGAGCTTTCCCTGTCGCGGTAACACTCCTGAGGCCGGGAGATACAGGAAGAATAGGGTTGCTGGATCTGGCAGAACACGGAGGCAGCGCTGCTTCTGCTCTTCTCATGCCCCTTGTCCTGTTTCCACTGCTGGGCGCTCAGGTGGCTCTCCTCATCACCACCGCGGCAATAATAGTGACAGGCACTCTTTTAAGAAACTGAAAAGGGCGGATCCGAAGACCCGCCCTAAAGAACCAGGTTCAGCCTCCGGCTAGTAAGCTCTTACAGACTGCACAACGAACTCAACACGACGGTTGAGAGCCTTGTTCGCATTTGAAGTATTGGGAACTGCCGGTCTGTTTTCACCGTAACCGATTGTCGAAAGATTACCGGCGCTGACTCCACGATCAACCAGGTAATTGAAGATGACCTCGGCTCTGTCTTCACTGAGAGTCATGTTGAATTCTTCTGTGTAATCAGAATCAGCATGGCCGCAGATCTGTACAACAAGATCATTTGTAATGATCTTATCTGCTATTTCATCAAGAAGACCTGTGAACTGAGACTTGATGTTGTAAACGTTAACATCAAAGTAGACCAGCTCGAAGGCAACGGGCTGGAGCTGGAAATCGATTGTTACATCTTCACCGCTCCCGACCTCAGTCGGAGCGCTTTCTCCAAGGTAGCCATCCGCAGCAGCGGTAACAGTCCAGACACCTTCCGGAACCTGCAAGCTGTAGAGGCCATCACTGCCGGATCTGTCACTAACTGGAACATCCGGTACTGAAACTGTTGCTGAGACGGCAAGGCCTGTCTCAATATCAATGACGCTTCCGGCAATAGTGCCGGGTTCAGGCTGGAGAGCGTAATTCTTTGAGAAGTCCTGTCCACCGGCAACCTGTACGGTTTCACTGGTTCCGACATAACCTTCTGCGTTGACTGCTACAGAAACACTGCCCTCTGGAAGCTCTGCGGCATAGAAACCCGTTTCAGCATCAGAGGCCGCAGGTTCAACAGCGGTTCCAGGGAATGCAATCGTTGCTGCGAGGAATTCTCCTGTAACAGCGTCGGTAACGGTACCTGCCATAACGGCAGTACCGGGACCTTCGCGGAGGTCGCTCGAGTACATGACGTTAAGTCCAATACCCCATTTAGGAGAGTAACCCTCCGGGAATGGTGCATAGCGAGCTCTCACGCCGTCTGTCGGGTTTCCGCCATTCTGATAATTGCTATGTCCAAGATCGTTGTATTCAGCATCGAAATCAGTCAGAGCGAAGGAACCTGTTATATCGAACGCAAGTCCGCTGTTTGTGGGTATCCTGATACCGGGAGAAACGGTAATGCAGTCATCGAAGTTCTCTCCGTCGCCCTCTTCCCAGTCCCTTTTCATGAAGTGACGCCATTCAACTTCTGTGAAAAGCGTGACTTTTTCCAGCGGGTATTCAATACCGGCTGCGAAGTGCATGACGGGATCTTCAAGATACATATCCACGTGAGTGCTGTCGGTCCAGCCGGATGAAGTATATCTGTAATCGGTAAACTCAAAATGCTGTTTGAAATAATGGTAACCAAGATTGAGATGAAGTTTCATTGGATTCAGATCTTTCGAAAACAGCAGATCAGCTCCACCGGAAACACCTTCAACTCCGATCATAGGTCTGCGGAGTTCGAACATGGGCTGGCCCGCGTACCATATTCCGTCGTATTCATTGTTGTTGATTACATAACGGCTGTTTCCACCATCGTATATGCTGAAACCAACCCATGGCATTATACCTATCCAGCAACCGTCAGCGGGATTCGTCGAGAACTTCATTGAAAGACGAGCTTCACTAAAGCCGTCATCGTTCTCGCAGTCTCCTCCGCTTAGGTCGGTTCTTCCCACGACATCGTCCCTCTTTAGACAGTTCCAGATGTAGGAGACCCTTGCAGCGAGTTCAACATTTGCACCAAACCCTATTGCAGATGTAAGGAAAAAAGTACCGTCGTACTCTGTGTCGGTAACATCTACCGAATCACCGGAAAGATAAGCAGTGCGTGTGTCGTTGCTTAATCCGAGGGAAGAGAACATTCCAAACGAGAATTCTCCTGCTCCTATCGGCTCAGCATCAACTGTGCGGTTGAGTCCCCTCAGACCCGAATAAGAGGGTAGCGCAATTGCGCTACCAGCAGTAATCAGAAGAATAGTAAGTAATAGTAGTGACCCCTTCTTCATAATAACCTTCCTTTCTAAAGGTTAAACTAATAAGTAAAACTAACAAAATCATATACGAATTGTCAAGAATAACATATATCTAATTTATTAGTAATAATTGAGTATATAAAGAAATTATATGAATTTAACATGACGTATGTGGTTAATACTACGTCAGTATCTTCAAATATCTCAGGAGAAATTGTATCTCTGATAAAAGAGGGAGCCAGCACAAAGCTGGCTCCCTTGCAGCACCATACTTATCAACTAGTATGACAAAGTCTTGATCTGACCCCATGTTGTCTGCTCAAGTGCGCCCGTACTCTCAAGCGAGCAGTCATCCCAGTAGATCGTACTCCCGCCATCCGAGAACAGATCCAGGCATCCTATTGCTATCTGGCCGCCGCTGCTCCAGTTAAGCGATTCCAGGAAGACTCCATTGTAGTAAACGTCCTGAGTGTCTGTGTTAAGATTGATTTCAGCCTTAACCTCGACCCACGTGTCGTATACTATCGGAACAACAGCTGAACCTTCCATAACGATCATGTTGCCAGAAGCTGATTCGAACTTCAGCTGCAGAGACCAGTCCTCGTTGTAAGTAGTGGGGTAAGTGTTGCACAGAATCCAGTACTGATCACCGGTGGAACCGGAGGGGATGTAATGCCAGGAAGTCATGACCCATTCGCCGGAAGTTTCCGAGAACGGCTGGACGATATCTGAGGTTGGAGTAATTGCAACCGAATGGGGAGAGCTGTAAGAGTAAACATCAGTCACATAAGCATCAAAAGCCGGATTGTTGTCCCAGCCTTCCCAGTTACCCTGACCGTGCAGTCCGCTGTTAAGCGCATAGGAATCGAAATTGTCTGCCCAGTCTGCACTGACAGCAGGAACAAACAACATTATCATGGCAACAGCAACAAACAGATGAAGTAAATTCTTCATGTCAACCTCCTAAAAGTTAATGAACAATCAAAAAACTGATGAACTATACTAATCAAAGATATATTATTATTAGATTGCAGTCAAATATATATTTGTCTGTGTTATTCCAATTCCGAAACAGACTTGATTTGTCCCCATGTGCTGTTGTCGAGAGCCTCTTCTAGAAAT
The DNA here is from genome assembly GCA_030642525.1 of Candidatus Aegiribacteria sp. GTDB lineage: Bacteria > Fermentibacterota > Fermentibacteria > Fermentibacterales > JCC-6 > Aegiribacteria. The sequence goes on along the minus strand of DAOWNO010000081.1, from coordinate 4,667 downwards.
TTCTAAGAACCATGTGCGTTTAATAGTGGGTGGCACGTTTTTATCAAGAAATGGCACCTGACAATTTGAAGTATTCTCGCTTATAGTAGGTGTCGAGAGTGACTTTCGACCTCTGAATACAGATTAGTGCAGAGCTTGAATCCGGAGAGATTTTCGCATTTCGCTGAGTAATCTTGAAACCTCTGCTCTCTCTCTCAGTTCCTCAGATGTCAGGAGTCTTAGAGTTTCATTAGCCATGCTGAGTCTCCTGGCCAGAAGACTTCCAAGACCGAGATTCAGATTGATGGCATTGGTACTGTTTATGTTGAGGAGTTCAAGCAGTGTGTTTCTTGACAGCATCAGTATTTCAGCAGTTCCAATTACCTTCGCGATAGCTGCTCTTGGTTTGTTATCAAGGAATGACCGTTCTCCAAAGACATCATTTGGTCCAAAAGTACCGAGAATATATCCTCCGGAATCATCATCCAGGACTACTATCTTTCCTTTTCTGATGATGAAAAGATCTGTGCTTCTGTCCCCCTGCCTGAATAGAATCTGATTATCATGAGCGTAAATCCAGTGACACGTTTCGGAAAGTACTGGATCATCGGCTGAAAACAGCGGCTTTCTATTGCGAGCCCGGATATCGGTTTTCAGCTTTCTGAGTTTTTTACGTTCGCTGAGGTTCTGGTCATTTAAGATAAGAGATCTGAGGACATCTGCCTTTCTGAGTCTGTCAACCATGAATTTTTCAAGAAAAAGAAGAAATCGAGTTCCGGAAAAGGGATTTTTTCTTAGAAATTCTACAAATGGTTTCCGGGAGAGCATCAAGACGGATCCGGCAGTATTCGCAGTAACAGTAGCTGAACGTTTTTCTCCACCAAGGAAGGCCATTTCACCGAACACATCTCCTTTTCCGAGCGTATCTATAACCCGGCTTCCCCCTTTATCATCAGTTACAACGAATTGACCGGATTCAACAATGAACAGATCAGTCCCTGGATTATCCTGTTTAATAAGTATATCCGATTTGTTCACGTTCATCTGTTTAAAGAGATCCCTAACACCACTTTCAGAAAGGATATCTTCTGTATCAAAAACATTTTGATTGCTCATGGAAACCTCTCAACCGTTCATGAAGAACCATACAATTTATATTGGACAATTCTTGAAAAAACTGCCGAATAGTAAATACAGCTTTCCTGTTCTGGAAAGACAATACCAGGAATTGCATTGTCATGTCAAATCTGTCCATGCGGATTAAGGAACAGCCTGGAAACGGCTCTGGAATTCCGCCCGCGTATGATGTTAATCAGAACATTCACAGAGTTACTGCTGTTTCTGTCAGAATTGACTGGAGGAGCCGCATTAATCCTGCGTATACTCAAGAAATCAAAACAAATGCGCAAGTGATATCCGACACACAAGAAATGCCGCAAACGTATGTTGACATCATTTATGCATATATCTATAATTTTTATAGGTCTACTATCAGTGTAAGGAAGTGCGTAATGAAGAAACTTCTTTTTGCTTTGCTATTCGTTTCTACAGCTTTTATCATGGCTGATCAAACTCTTGTTCTGAATCCCCGTCACACTCATGGAACCGGTCCGATTGAAACTGGCATGACTGACGGTGTAGTATTTTCGCAGCCTTACAGATGGGAGTTGTTATATAATGGTCTCAGCAATTACAGCGGTGGTAACCGTTGGATCTGTGATGATTTTGAGCTTATTGACAACTACTATGTCACAGGGATTCGCGTATGGATGATCTGGACAGGTGAGCAAGCAACACAGATGAATTTAATTATATCCGAAGATTATCTTCTCGATTGGAATCCCAACACCAACAAGCGTATATGGGAAGAGTGTGTTCCCTGCACTAACCTTCTAACAGGTGACAGCAATTGGGGTTATGATATTTATGAGACTTACTGCACAATCAGCGCAGATGTATATCCTGAGCTTGACGCAGATGTTCATTACTACTTTGAAACCCAGGCTGAAACTTGTGACAACTGCTTCATTCTTGTAAGTGTGTGTTTTATCGATGACTGTTGCTGGTATGATGACGGTTCCGGTGAGTGGGTGAGGTGCGACAATTGTTTCTGTCCGGAACCTGATCTGTTCTTCGATTTCTACGGAGAGCCCTTATCTTCACTTCAGCCCGAAACCTGGGGCAGCATCAAGACCCTTTTCTAATTGATTTAGTAAAAGGAACTCCCATGTCGCATTTAATGGTGGGTGGCACGTTTTTCTCACAAGATGGCGACCCCAACGGGCAAAACTTCATCTTCCCGGTATACGAAAAGCAATTTGGAGCTTGACAATCGTCCTCAAATTGAGGACATTTGTCCTCAGAATGGGGGCATAAATGCTTGAAGTTCTTTTTCCAAAAGTCCGACGAAAATTACTGATTCTACTTCTATTGAACCCTGACAGAGGTTACCATCTTCGAGAGATTATCAGGATTCTGGAATGTGGCAAGGGTTCTGTTGAAAGAGAGTTGTCTTCTCTTCAAAGAGTGGGAATTCTGCAACTCAGCCGAAAAGGTAATCGGACTATTTACAAAGCCAATCGTAAATCGCCGGTATTTCCTGAACTGCAGGGACTAATGCTGAAGACCGAAGGCATGACTGATGTTATTCGATCTTCTCTTGGAGGTGTTCAAGGTATTCGGCTGGCGATGATATTTGGCAGTGCAGCATCAGGGAAATTGGATCGTTATAGTGATATTGATTTGCTTATCGTAGGGGATCATTCCTTTCGAGATATATCAAAAGCACTCCTCGGAGCACAGAAAGAGTTAGGCAGGGAAATCGCACCAACTGTTTATTCTATTAGCGAATTCCGAAAGAGAATAAGTGAAAAGCATCATTTCATGGTGGGAGTGCTTTCAGGTCCCAGAATAATGCTGATTGGAGATGAAGATGAACTTGAAAAACTGGGCTGGTCAGCATCCGGATGATCTAATCGAGCAAGAATCGGATTTTCAGGCAATAAATGAGCTCAGAAAAGTTGCTGAAAGGGAGATACGGGATGCCAATTCAGTACTCTCTTCCGAGGGGAAACTGGGACATTCGCACAATTCCTAAAAACGCTTCCATCAGTGGAGAAGAGCCCTTTGTGGTGACAATTCTTTTCAAAAGATCCAACTTCTTCCTTATATGGCTCAGAAACATTGCAGAGCTGATGAACTCTGGTGCCGCAAGTGTATCTTGACATAGAATTACAAATACTCTAAACTCTATTTAGGTTGTTTTCAATGTAAGGAGATATACAATGAAGAAACTCCTTTTTGCTTTCCTATTCATTTCCACAGCTTTTATCATGGCTGATCAACCTGTTGCTCTGAGTCCCAGTCACACTCATGGAACCGGTCCGATTGAAACTGGCATGACTGATGGTGTAGTATTTTCGCAGCCTTACAGTTGGGAGTTGTTAGATAATGGTGTCTCAATATATAGCGCTGGAAACCGTTGGTTCTGTGATGATTTCGAGCTTGATGACAATTATTATATAACAGACATCTATATCTGGGTTCTATGGACAGGTGAGCATGCTACAGAAATGAACCTGGTCATATCTGAGGATGACACAAATGATTCAGATCCTAATACTAATACAGATGTATGGTCTGAGAGTGTTCCCTGCACCAGCACATTTACAGGTGATAGCAGCTGGGGCTATGACATCTACGAGGTTCATTGCGTAATAGATGCAGATATTTACCCGGAACTGAACTCCAATGTTCACTATTACCTTGAAATTCAGGCGGAAACTACTGATAACACATTTATACTGTTCAGCTGGTATTGTGTTGAGGATTGTGCGTGGTGGAATGACGGCAGTAGTGTTTGGGTAAGTATGGATACATGGTGGCAGGAAGTCGACGCATTCTTTGTATTGCACGGAGAGCCTGTGAATGCTCTGGAACCTGAAACCTGGGGCAGCATCAAGACCCTATTCTAGAAATATTTTAAAGAAAATCCCCATGTCGGATTTAACAGTGGGTGGCACGTTTTTCATAAGAGTTGGCGACCTTTATGTTAAAAAGTTCGAACTTTTTCACCCAGTGGTTAAAGAATGTCGCTGCAGCCGGTGGGTTCGGCAAATGAAGCTATAGCGTTGTTTTTAGCTTATCATGCAAATCGTTGTTATCAGAGTTAATTTACCCCTTTTTATGTTCTAACCTGCCAATCCTAACCAGCGGTGGTATCTCCTTTACGGTGTATTATGCAGAAACATATATGAAAAGCGTGAAAATATACCATATTACCACACGGTTAACTGTATTGCTATCAAAAGCGTGAAAGCACATCATATTCCTGCTACAGTTATCTGTATTGTTGCCAAAAGCGTGAATATCTGTTAAATTCAAGCTATGGGAAAAGTGATGAGTGTCTTTAAGAAAATCGATTCGTTAAGAGAGCGGTATTATCAATCTGCTCGCAATAAGGATTCTTTGCTTGAACTTATCAGTGAAGCAGAGGTTGCAGAACAGGTCTACAATTCAAATGCCATTGAAAACAGTACCCTGAGTCTGGAGGAAACTGAGAAAATACTCCTTCATCTCGATTTGGACCGATATGTCTCCGAACGCGAACTATTCGAAGCCAAGAACCTGGCGCGAGTAGTTACATATATAGACACAAAAGCAAAGCAGCAGGAACTGAACCTGGAAAT
>DAOWNO010000011.1 GCA_030642525.1 Candidatus Aegiribacteria sp. | reverse complement strand
GAACTATATTCCAAAAACGGCCTTTATTCAGCTTCGTTGTCAGTTGCAAGAAAAGATCTGCGAATCGATGAAAATTACGCAAAGGCACATTTTCTGCAAGCTCTTACCCTCGATAAACAGGATAAGTCTCAAGAAGCAGAAAAGGAATTCATCCTGTATCTTAAATCTAAGCCAACCATAAAAGATCCGGCAGTTATGCGCTCCTGCATGGCCATGACAAGACTTCAACCGGATGATGATAAGTGGGTAATCCGACTTGCTAAAATTGCTTCGTCACTTGAGGATCTCGAAATCCTGGAGATATCTGTAGAACTTGCGCGTGACAGAGGCATAAAACGACTCAATCAGCTCGAACTGAAACTGGAACAATTGAAAAAGAAACTGCTGACGCCTGATGCTCCCGTTCCCCCTGAAGAGATCAAACATGAAGAGCCCACTATATCATCCTCGCTTAAAGAGGTCGAATTTGAGGAAACTACTTTTTCATCCAAAACTAAAGAAACCGAATACGAAGAATCCGGCATTTTTATGCAAACACGTGAGGATGAAGAGGATGTTTTATCGCAAAGAAAACGTATAGGTGAGTATTTCATAGCTGAAGGATTACTGGAAGCCGATGATGTTCTCCTCGCACTTGATATTCAGAAGGAATCTGATGATGATCGCAAACTCGGAGATATACTTGTAAGTCTGAGCCTTGTCTCGAAAAGACAGCTTCAGGAAGCTCTGTCTCTCCAGGTTGAAGATATGAGGGATAATCTTGATCGATCCCGCGGGGACGGACTCGGATTTGTGGAACTCGGAAACCTCCTGCTTGAAGTAGGTGATTTCTACGGATCAATTGACGCATACCTGAGAGCCTGTACAATCTACCGCGCTAATGAGCGGGAGTATATGGTCTTCGAGTTGCTTGAGGGAGTGCTTGATATCTGTCCTGAATCCCTTAGCGCGGCAAAAGAGGTTGTTAGAATCAGGAATTCCATGGATGTTGAAGGACAGGCCAGAGCATTCTACAGACTGGCTGTAGCCTACCTTCTGAACGACAGCCCTCACGAAGCCCTTGCTGCACTTGAAGAATCTGTTGCTGTCGACTCGAATTTCGAAATGGCCAGAACACTGATGGACGGGATCCGGCCGGGACTTGTCGACAGTGAGGACTACGCTGATATCGCAATGATACTGGCAGACATAGACCGAAGATTTGACAGAACTACAGCAACCGCGCTGGCAGGCATAATCCGAGAATTCCAGGATGGAATTGATTCTGCTGTTTCAAAGGATGATTACTCCACGCATTACGATCTTGGAATTGCATACATGGAAATGGGACTTTATCGCGAAGCGCATTCCGAGTTCGAACAGGTTCTTAACAGCCCTGAATTTCGCATGAAAGCCAGAGAAATGCTTGGCAGATGCTGCCTTCTACTTGAGAGATACGATGAGGCTGAAGACAATTTCAGGAAGGGACTTACTACAACCGCTGGAAATATGAAAGCAGCAGTTGGTTTTCATCTGGCTATCGCAGATGTCTATGAAGCAACGGGGCGAAATTCTCAGGCAAAGCGCGAACTCAAGATTGCATCCAAACTTGATTCAGATTTAGTCAAGATGCGGCACACGCTGGACTGACTATTGCTCAGAATCCGCTCAATTCACCCTGACTCTCCTGCGTCAAGAACATGTTTGAAAAAGACTGATGTTCAACCATGATATGTTAACACTTGATGACCTGTCACCTGGGGATATAGAACAGCTGACCGGTCACGAAATAAGAATCGCGTGCGGGGTGGAGGATCTGATCTGATATTATGAATTTACCAATGTCTGTCATATTTCTGGCATGTCTTTGCCTGTTTCTGATTCTGGAAATGAACAGAAGAAAAAATGTTGAATTGTTGAAGAATAACAAACTCCTCAAGAATAAACTCAAGGCACTGACAAAAGAACTGAATGAGCTGGGAAAGCTGAAATCAGATATGCTGTTAAGAATAGGAAGCTCCTTGAGAAAACCTCTTGAATCAGTCCGGGGAACAGCTATTGAGCTTTCCCGATCACCTGAAAAATCACAAGGAGTGAAAGAACAGCTCGCAAGACTGACAAATGAAATAACTGAAATTGAGAACTTCCTTGATATAATGAAAGAACTCGCTTTTCTTGAAAAGATGGATCTTTTAGGCAGTTCACAATTCCCCGATGAAGATGGATCTTCTTCTCTCTCTCTTGATAATCTGCTTTTTGATACTCTCAGCGAGTGGAATGATGAATTTTCATCCAGGGGTGTTTCGCTTGCAATTTCCATTGATGAGAATGTCATGGTTACCGGAAGCAGGCATTACCTCAAGCATGCGCTTGAAAACATTCTATCAGAGATATCACGCATAACGGTATCAGGATCTCTGGTTCATATTGTGCTTTTCAATGATGAAACGTCTGTCAGGATGAAAATCGCCTACAAGGGTGAACCTGCAAAAACTGTAAAACAATCTGCATTCGGTGTTGAACTGGCACGCCAGATAATAAGCATTCACGACGGATGGCTGGCAGGTGATTCGAAAACCGGACAATACATGATGGAATTACCCTCTCTGAATCAAAAAATGGAGAGTCGGACAAAGTGAAAAATCGGGTTTTCAGAAAATATGACATAAGAGGAGTTTTTCCCGCGGATATTGACGAGCATCTAACGATTAAACTCGGCAAAGCTCTGGGAGGAATGGCCGGAAACACCGTAGCTGTCGGAAGGGATTGCAGACCGTCAGGTTCTATTCTCTGCCGCTGGCTGACAGATGGAATTCTCGATTCAGGATCAGATGTTATCGATCTGGGAGTGCAGACAACACCAATGACATATTTTGCTGCGTATACTTTAAATCCGGATGTTACCGTGATGGTTACAGGCAGCCATAATCCCCCTGAATACAACGGTTTCAAAATCATGTACGGACTTGATACCATATGGGGTGAGGATATCCAGGATATCCGGAGAACAATGGAGAATATGTCATCAGCGCTTTCTGCTGCATCGAAAGCGACAGTAATACGCAGATCTGTTACAAATTCCTATACGAACAGGCTTCTTTCTGAATTCTGTTTTGATCGATCTCTGAAGATTGCTGTAGATGCGGGGAACGGAACTGGCGGCGAAATTGCGATTGATGTTCTTGGAAAGCTTGGATGCAGAGTTATTCCTCTTTACTGCGAAATGGATGGCAGCTTTCCGAATCATCATCCTGATCCAACCGTAGAAGAGAACCTTAAAGATCTTCGAAGAACAGTTCTGAGAGAAGGAGCTGACATCGGCCTTGCGTTTGACGGTGATGCTGATCGACTTGGAATACTGGATGATGAGGGAAATGTGATCCGGGGTGACAGAATTCTCATAATACTGGCTAAATCACTTCTCAAGGTTAATCCAGGAGCGACGATCATTTCTGAAGTCAAGGCTTCAGAGATGTTTTTCTCGGAGATTGAAAAGGCGGGAGGACATTCCGTCATGTCACCCACAGGGCACTCTATTATCAAGAAAGCCATGGCTGAGGAGAATGCTCTGCTTGCAGGGGAGATGAGCGGACATATCTTTTTCAGGGATAGATATTACGGCTACGATGACGCACTCTATGCTGCGATGCGTTTGATTGAGATACTTGCGTCGGATGACACTCCACTGAGTTCTTACCTGGCAGATCTTCCTGAAATATTCTCCACGCCCGAAATAAGGGAAAAATGCTCTGATGAAAGGAAATTCATCATTGTCGATACAGTAACAGATATGCTGAAAAAGGCTGGATATACCGTAGATACTACTGATGGAGCAAGAGTATCATTCCCTGATGGCTGGGGACTTATTCGCGCATCCAACACTCAGCCTGTGCTTGTCATGAGGTTCGAAGCTGGAACTCATCAGCAGCTGACTTACTATAATAATTTAATGCGCGAATACATCGGAAAAGCCGGGAGGAAACTGGATGTCAAAGCAGATGATTGAAGAAATTGAGAAACAGATCAAATCGGAAAAACTTCTGCTGGATAAACTGGAGACCGTTTTTTCCAGTGTTATCGTTGGACAGGACGAATTCCGGCTGGGATTGATGACTGCGCTTCTCTGTGATGGTCATGTTCTTATCGAAGGCGTCCCCGGTCTGGCAAAAACACTTGCTGCCAGAACCCTTTCCAGGTGCGTAAAGGCATCATTCTCCAGATTGCAGTTCACACCTGATCTTCTCCCTGCGGATCTGACCGGTACTATGATATTTCAACCGGATACAAGCACATTCACCGCAAGAAAAGGACCTCTTTTCGCGCAATTCATATTCGCTGATGAGATTAACAGAGCTCCAGCCAAGGTTCAGAGCGCTCTCCTCGAGGCAATGCAGGAGCGCCAGGTTACGTTCGGAGGCAAAACCTATCCTCTTCCGTCTCCATTCTTCGTAATGGCCACACAGAATCCGATTGAACAGGAGGGTACTTATCCACTGCCTGAAGCTCAGGTTGACAGATTCATAATGAAATTGAAAATCGACTATCCAACAGCTGATGAAGAAATCGAAATACTGCGCAGGACAGGCGGTAAACCTGTTCCGGATATTGAACCGGTGATATCGACTGAAAAGGTTATAGAGCTGCAGAGACTCTCCTCAAGGATAGTCGTTGAAGATTCTGTACTTGATTATATGGTCAGGCTGGTTTCCGCTACCCGGTATCCGAGACAGGCAGGTTTGAAGGATATTGACGATTTCATCTCCGTCGGAGCCAGTCCAAGAGGCTCACTTGGTCTTCCCGCAGCATCAAGAGCGAGAGCTTTCCTGTATGGTTCTTCATTTGTTTCTCCTTCAATAGTTAAGGAAGTTGCTCACGATGTTCTCAGACACAGAATAATCCTCTCATTCGAAGCTGAAGCGGAAGAGGTGGGAGTAGAGGAGATAATAGAGAGAATACTTAACAGGATTCCGGTAAAGTAACAGGGATTTTCTGATCATGCAGAACGTACACTCACTATTCAAACGCGTCAGAAGGATTGAACTCCAGACAAGGAAACTTGTAGCACAGCTTGTCAGTGGTGATTACTCATCCATCTTCCACGGGCAGGGAATGGAGTTCTCTGATCTCAGACAATACTCGGAAGGAGATGACCCGAAACTCATCGATTGGAATGTTTATGCAAGAACCAGGATTCCGTTTGTAAAAATATTCAAGGAAGAACGAGAATTACTGGTTCTTCTTATTGTCGATCTCTCGGGCAGTCTTCGCTTTGGATCACTGAATCTTACAAAAGCCGAACGTGTTGCTGAAGTAGCTGCTGTACTGGCACTTTCAGCCTCACAAAGCAATGATCGTGTCGGGATGCTCACTTTTTCCGACCGGATTCATGAATACGTCCCCCCTGACAAAGGGAGGAAACACGCTCTCGGCCTTGTACGGCGGATACTTCAGGTCCCCGATAGACAGGCACCGGCAGACCTTGATAAAGCTCTGAACTATATAGGGCGCGTACTCAACAGAAGGGCTCTCATATTCATCATCAGTGATTTCAGGATCCCCGGAGGGAGCAGACTCCTTCGCACGATGGTGCGAAAACACGATGTAGTAGGAATACACGTTTTTGATCCCAGAGAACTTCACCTGCCGCCTATGGGTAGGGTCCGCTTCCGATATCCTGAAACAGGGAAAGAACAGGTTGTCAATACAAGTTCCCGAACCTGGAGAGATAAATTTGCACATCAGGTACGTCTTGTTCAGACAGAAAGAGAAATTCTTTGCAGAGATAACAAACTTGATCTGATAAGTATTTCAACGGCTGATAACCTTGTGCTGCCTCTTCAAAGATTCTTTGAACTCAGGAAAAAGCGGAGACTCCGTTGATGATAAATCTGCTTATGCTGATTTCACTTATCTCCGGAAATGAAGCCTTTTCATGTTCTCTCGGAGTTCCTGTAACAGTCGAATATGTCATACCGGATGGCTGGACTATTGAATCGCTGGAATCTTCAGAAAACTGGTGTGTGCTTGAGCAGGCTGGCGGTGCAATAACACTTGTCCCGCTTTCCCTGGACACGCTTGATCTTCCTCTGCTTGAAGCGCATTCTGACTCTCTTGAGGAACTTTTTGCTCCTCCTGTTCTTCTGGTGCTGCGAACCATGCCGGATTCAGCCTGGACAGTTCCGGTTTTCCCATCTCCTCTGGGAGTTTCTATTCCACCGGGATTTCCTGAAAATTACCTGAATCAACATAGATTCTGGGAGGAATGGAGAAAAGCTCCATCAACTCTGTGGCTGTTTCTTATACTGTTGATCGGTGTTATCACGATTATGGCTGTTTCTTCGTGGTTGTACTTCAGAAAAAAGAAAAAGCTGTCAAGCACAGTAGATATCCGTTCAAAAGAAAAAAAGATGTTGCTTTCTCCTCTTGATGAAGTAAAGGCTCTACTTGATTCACCGGCATTCGCAAACGGCGACTGGATTACGTATTACAAAAAGGTGGATGAATTACTCAGGGATACCGTTTCATTCCGCTTCAGAATATCCAACCGTGCTCTAACCTGGAAACAGATCAACAAAATCCTTCGCGCTGAGGGCGACGGCAGAAAATTTGCCGATGACTCCACTGAACTCGTACAGGAAATCGCTCTTCAAAGATACGCTTCATGGGGTGGTTCCAGAGAAAGAGCAGAGAGATTTACATCAAAACTGGCTTCCATCAGAAGGGACTGGCATCTTATATGAATTTCCAGTTTCTACCGGCTTTATTGGGATTTCCACTTGTTCTGATTATTCTGCAGTTCTTCTTCAGAAAGATTAAGACTCGCTCTCAGACATACACCGGACCTTTTTCCTTTCCCTGCGCAAACAGCAATTCGGGCAATAAAGTATCCAGCCTGCTGCAATGGGGCGGCTTCGCGCTTCTGTTCATCGCTCTCGCACGGCCGCAACACGGCTTTGAGCGGCTTCCAGAAGCTGGCGAGGGATTGGATATCATCATAACTCTTGATGTTTCAGGAAGCATGACTCAGAGCGATTACTACCTAAGCAGACTGGCAGCCGCTAAAAAAGCAGCTCTGACATTCATAGATGGAAGACCGAATGACAGAATAGGATTGGTTATCTACGCGGAACAGCCGAGAACAATCTGCCCGCCGACTTTTGATCATTCAACTCTTGAGAGATTCATTCAGAATGCCTCAATCGGCACTCTGCAGGATGGAACAGCAATCGGAGCAGGTCTTGCTGTCGCAGCCAGAGGCTTTAATTATTCACAGACTGCAAGGAGGGTGATAGTCCTCATATCAGACGGTGAAGACACCTCCTCCCAGATTGATCCCATTACCGTTGCCAGTGCGGTCAATACCATTCACGGGGACAGCCTGAAAGTATATACCGTCGCCATCGGTACTCCTTCTTCCGAAGAAGGACTGGGAGTTGACAGGGAAACCCTCTCGGAGATCGCCCGTTTGAACGGAGGGAGGCTTTTCAGCGTTGAATCGCCGCAGGAACTTGATGAGGTTTACTGCGCAATTGATTCACTTGAAGCTTCTACTCTTCCTCCCGAAGGTCTTTTCGTATACAGAGATTTTTATATGCAATTCCTTGTATGGGGACTGATACTTCTTGCGGTTTCAAGTGTTTTAAAATGGCGCGTCTTCAAGGTTGTGGGTGACTGATGGGATTCCAGCATCCTTTCCTGCTTCTTCTGCTTCTTCTGGCACCGGTATACTGGTGGTTGAGGATAAAGTGGTTCAATTCAGAAATGAAGCTGTTAAGAGTTTTCGTCAGACCTGTCCTCTGGGACAGAGTAAGAATTAAACCTCCACCGGAGAGATCATTTTCAATTATCCTCTGGGTATCCGGTTTGATTCTTTCTGTAGTGGCGCTGAGCGGGCCAACCTGGGGTCAATCATCAGCCATAACATCAACAGGAGGGAAAAACCTCGTAATAGCTCTGGATATCTCGCAATCCATGTCATCTCTGGATGAAGCCCCATCAAGGATTGTCAGGGCAAATGCTGAGATAAGAAGGCTGATCGAAGAACTTGATGATGTTCGAATCGCTCTCGTGATATTCTCAGGAAGCTCCAGACTCGCCTCTCCTCTTACTCTTGACAGAGAATTCCTTCTGAGCAGACTTCCGGATAACACATGGAGCAACTCTGATATCGCCCGCGGAACGCAGCTTGGAAACCTGGTGGATGTAATGGTCTCCGCGCTGCCCGAAATGGATCTTGAAACCCGCCTTGGAATAGTATTCAGTGATGGAGGGTTTCATGATTACGCGACTGCAAGTGCTGTAGAAACCGCTAAAGCAAACAACATGCGCCTTTTAACGCTGGGAGTTGGAGGACCTGTTGAAATGACGATACCTCTTCAGAATGGAGGTGTTCTCCTTGATACCGCAGGAGATACAGTTAGAACAGTTCTCGAGGAAGAATCTCTCATCGAACTGGCTCTTGAAACAGGAGGGATATATCTGCCGCTATCCCGGACAGATAACCTTTCATCTATTGTCCAGGGTTTTCTGGAGCACATTTCCTATGAAAACGGTGAGCTTGCAGCAGGTGGTTCCACTTCGACCAGAAGATACCAGTACTTCCTTGGAACTGCTCTTTTATTCTTCTCTCTCGCGATTGTTCTTGAGAGGAAGGGAAAATGATCCTCATTCTCATGATACTTCAGCTTCAGGGCAACCTTGCACCAGCTGAACTGGCAGAGATCGCGACACAGTACTTTCTCGATGAGCAGTATTCGAGCGCAATCGGAGCCTGGTCGGAACTCTTTTCAAGAATGCCTGAAAGGGGAAGAATACTGTATAATCTTGCTTCATCTCAATTCATGGCAGATTCTCTGTCACCTGCCGATTCAGTTCTTTCTACGGATATCACTGATGTGGGTGAAGATACACTCATGCTTGCAAGAGATCTTACTTCGCTTGCACTTGCCATCAAGGGAGACGATTACGCCGGAGTAGAGTCATCGGTAAACTCTCTTCTGGTTGCTGTATCAGATGGTCACTCTCTGCAATGCGAAAAGACCGGACTTGAAGCAGGACTTAACTGGCTTGATAATCATGAACCTCCTGAAGATCAGCAGGATCAGAATGAAGATCAGCAGGATCAGAATAAAGATCAGGAGGATCAGAATGAAGACCGGCAGGATCAGAATGAGAATCAACAGAATGAGCAGCAGCCTCCACCGCAGATCAGTGAAATGACACCCGAACAGGCGCAGGCCATTCTGGATCTCGTGGAGGACAGCAGCCAGGCACAGGATTCAGCCGGGACGAAGAAGACAGGTTATCCGGCGGGACCAATATGGTAATTCTGCTGATTTTTCTGTCTTTTTTCAGCTTGCTTCCTGATATTGAAGTCTCCTTCCAGGATTCTGTACGAACAGGCAATTCTTTCACTGTTGATATCACACTCACAGGTATGGATATCAGAAATGTTGAGTGTACCCCTCTTTGTTCAGGCGGATTGAGATTCCAGGGCAGCAGTACGATGCATTCATTCTCCAGTATAAGCACACCATCAGGGCGTTCGATAAGCTCGGAAATTCGTCTGTCAATGAATTTCGTGGCGATTGAAGAAGGTGTTCAGACTGTTGGACCATTCAGAATAACATCCTCCGGAACAATAATCTGCGAAATCCCTGCTGATTCAATTATTGCAACCTTTCATACTCCTGATACAGGAACCGCATCGCTCAGCACTGAATCTGAAATACTCGCATGGATTGAAATTGAAGTTGATACTACCCGTCGAATATATCCAGGACGACCTTTCCAGATCGATTACTATATCTATAAAACCCAAAGAAACGCTGAAATCGTTGATCTCTACCTTGATGCGGCTGATTACGCTTCTTCAAGCATTATTGAGGACTCAAACGAACTCAGATGGGTCAGATGCAAGAATGGCCTTTTCAAAACATGGCTTGCTGCAATCGAAGTGACCCCTGCTTTTGCATGCAGTCTTGAACTGCCTGTCCTCAGAGGTAAAATCGGTATCCCGGGTGGATTCTACCGCGGATCCCTCGAACATCAGATATCCTCTGAAGGTTCATGGATAGCAGTATTTCCAGTTCCCGAAGAAGGACAACCTGCTAATTTCACCGGAATTTCCGAGGAAATATTCTTCAGGCTGGATGAAACCATGGGGGGTTACAGTCAGTCCGGAGAGGAGTGTATTCTGCTCTCCATAACCGGTCCTGGAGCTTCACAGCTCAAGATTATACCTTCTCTCACAATCAGCGGTCCCGCATCAATGCTGCCCGGACAATTGCTCAAAGATCCCAACGGGGGAGTGGTAACATGCCGGATTCTGATTGAACCGAATGATAAAGGCATTGTTATCATCGGTCCGGATAGTCTTGCATGGTTCGATACCGACTCAGAGATTTACCGTCAATCTTTTATTCCGCCCTGTACGCTTTCAGTGCATGCTCCTTATCAAACGGCCATCGTTGAAATAGATTTCAGCGAGGAAAATCTAAATTCCTCTTTATTACTGATTCTTTCTTCTTTTTTACTTGTAACTCTGGTTGCATTCCTTGTATTGAGGAAAAGATTCAACCGAAACAGTTCAATGGAGAATATCAATGATGCTCAAGATCCTGAAGAACTGCTCACCGCACTGGAATATGAGATTTCTGAACTTCTGACGGGTTCTCCCTGCTACATGGGTTCTGAAGAGCTTAATGAAGCGCTTGATGCCAGTGATACCGACAGTATTCTGAAAGGGAGGATTCTTCGTCAATGGAAAGATATAGAACTCATGCTGTCAGGAAGAAAGATATCCACGGAACAGCTTGATCGTCTTAAGCTTACATGCATTGAACTCGTACAGGAGTTGTCCACTGACCTGGATTCCTGATTTCTTCCATATAATGGGGGTGTTCCGGCAATTCTTCATGCCTATATTCAGAGATTGAATATAATTCTTAACATTCAGGAGTATGAAGAATGCTTGTTAATTACTTTGCAGTCGGCGCGTATGCTGTTCTTATCATGATAATTGGTCTTTGGGGAATGCGGAAAACCCGTTCTTATCATGATTTCCTTCTCGGCGGCGGCGAAGTTGGCCCATGGATGACCGCCTTTTCCTACGGTGCTGCGTACTTTTCAGCGGTTCTTTTCATCGGCTTTGCAGGCAAACTTGGTTGGGGATTTGGTATCTCCACACTCTGGATAGCCCTTGGTAATTCATTAATAGGTGTACTTGGCGTCTGGCTTCTGCTTGGTTATAAGATTAAAAGGGTAACTCATTCGCTCGGCGTCAAAACAATGCCTGAATATCTGGAAGCAAGATTCAACAGTCCGTTTCTGAAAGGCTTCACCGCTGTCGCCATTTTCGTATTCTTCATACCTTACACCGCAGCGGTCTTCATGGGGTTGAGCTATCTCTTCGAATCCACTTTTCAGCTTCCATATGCATGGATACTGCTTTTCATGGGGCTGTTTACGGGCATATACCTGATCATGGGCGGATACAAGTCCATGGCGATGATTGATGTTATCTTCGGAATCGTCATGACTATCGGTGTTCTCGTTCTTTTCCATTTTACTCTGGAGAAGGGGGGAGGCTTACCAAACATAATCTCAAGTCTCAAAGCAATTGAGCCTAAACTGGTTAGCTCTGTAGGCCCACCCGGCATCATTCCGTTGCTCTCCCTGGTATTCCTGACCAGTATAGCCCCGTTCGCGATGCCTCAGCTCGTTCAGAAATTCTACGCGGTCCGTGATCGGAAAGCTGTCAGGATAGGAACTATCGCTTCTACGATTTTCGCTCTTCTAGTAACAGGAATAGCTTATTTTACAGGAGCGTTGACCAGGATATTCCTTTCTCCCGCAACAACTCCAGATGCATTTGGAGAAGGCGGGACACCAATATTTGACGCTCTCATGCCGGAACTGCTGACAACAGTGATTCCAGGAGCACTTTCAGTTATCATCCTCCTCCTGATCCTTTCGGCATCAATGTCCACACTTGCAGCTCTTGTTCTGATATCCAGTTCAACTGTAACAAAGGATTTCTATCACGGTTTCATTAATAAAAATGCCTCAGACAAAACTCTTACAAAACTTGGCCGACTGAGCAGCGGATTCTTCATTATTCTGTCAATGATTCTGGCATGGCAGAAACCCGCTGTAATAGTAACCATATTGTCAATATCCTGGGGCGCTATAGCTTCGGTGTTCCTCGGACCATTCATCTGGGGACTGTTCTCAAAAAATCTCGGGAAAGCCGGAGCTATAACTGCATCCACTATTGGGCTTTCCGTATGCCTGATACTCTTCATCTTATGGGGCGCTTCGAAGGTCCCCCAGGCTGCTTCCACAGGTATGCTCGTATCCCTTATCATTCCTGCTCTTTTTGTCGGTTTTCAAAAACTCAGATCAACATGATAGTATTTGGGAGGATGTGTCATGAAAAAGGATAATCTGAATACGGACAAAGACACGATCACTCATCCAGAGAATTCTTCCCTGAATGATGACATGCATTTGGAAATTCTGAATTCAGTCATGGAGAGCATTCTGATTGTCAGTAGCGATAACGTGATCTTATTCTGTAATCCCGTCCTTTATGAACTTTTCGAAATCGAGATAAGTGAAGATCTTATCGGAAGATCTTTCCTGGATTTCGTCTCCAAAGATCAGTGGGATATTGTTTTCGATCAAACCACAAAAAGAACAGAAGGTGAGTCTTCCAGGTACGAGCTTTCGATTGTCACAGAGAAGAATAACAGTAAAACAGTGTTGCTTTCAGTCGTCCCCAGGAAAGACGAAAAGGGTAGAATAACAGGTTCTATTGCCACAATAGCAGACATCACAGAAAGAAAGCGGATAGAACTTGAACTTGCCGATAGCGAGAACCGCTTCAGGGATATTGCACTGTGCAGCGCTGACTGGGTATGGGAGATAGACGCATCCATCAGGTATACATTCTGCTCTGATAACGTGATACAACTTATCGGATACACTGCTTCAGAAGTACTCGGAAAAACACCGTTTGATTTCATGACACCTGAATCTGCTGAAGAGATAGCTGAAAAGATCCGCTTGATTACTATGAAGAAAATGAATATAGTCGACATGGAGAACAGAATTCTTGATAAAGACGGAAATATCCATATTCTTCTTACAAACGGAGTTCCTGTACTCGACAAAAACGGCAAGCTTCTCGGTTATCGAGGAGTGGACAGAGATATTACTGAACAGAGAAAATCAGAAGAAGAACTGAAAAAAGCACTGAAAGCGAATGAAGCCATTCTGGAATCGGTACCTTTCGGAATAATGATAATCGGCAGAGACAAGAGAGTAATCAGCGCAAACAGAAGTGCAAGAAATCTTCTCGGAAGGAAATCAGAGGAGCTGGAAGGAAATATCTGCCATGATTTCATATGTCCGGCAGAGGTTGGAAAATGCCCTATTCTTGACATTGGCAAAAAGGTTGACGATTCCGAAAGATCTCTGCTTACAAGAGATAAAAAGAGTATACCTATAATCAAATCCGTCGTTCCGATTGAACTGAACGGCGAAAACGTCCTTCTTGAAGCTTTCGTTGATATATCCATACAGAAAAGAGCCGAGGAGGAAGCAAAAAGGGCAAGCAGCATCAAAAGCACATTTCTCGCGAACATGAGCCATGAAATCAGAACTCCCATGAACGGCGTCATCGGCATGACAGGACTCCTGCTGGAAACTGATCTGAATCCTGAACAGAGGGATTTCACTCAGACGATACAGGAAAGCGCTGAATCACTCATGACAATTATCAATGATATCCTGGATTTTTCGAAAATGGAAGTCGGTAAACTTGAACTTGAAGAGATAGATTTCGATCTTCGTACAATGCTAGGAAGTATAGCGGATCTGGCAGCTATCCGCATACGGGGAAAAAACATTGAACTGATGATGAATGTAAATCCTGAAGTCCCATCACTTCTTAAAGGTGATCCGGGCAGATTGAGACAGATAATAATCAATCTCCTCGGAAACGCGATTAAATTCACTTCGGAAGGCGAGATAGTCCTTGCAGTAGATGTTGAACGAGAGACTGAAAAACGGGTTCTTCTTAAATTCTCTGTTACCGATACAGGGGTTGGTATTTCACAGGATAAACTCCGGAATTTGTTCGATCCTTTCACCCAGGCGGATTCTTCGACTACGCGAAGATATGGAGGAACCGGACTGGGCCTGACCATTGCCAGACAGATCGCAAATCTGCTTGGAGGTAAAATAGGCGTTGAGAGTGCACAGGGGAAAGGCTCTACCTTCTGGTTCACTGCTGATATGATAATCAGGAAACACGCAAAAGTTTCCAGAATAGAAAAGACTGATGAAACCGCTTTTCTCAATTCACTGAAAATTCTTATTGTGGATGATAATCAGACTAACAGAATCATTCTCACCGGTATGATGAAAAACTGGGGCTGCAGATACCGGGAAGCAGACTCAGGCGACTCCGCTCTGCTTATTCTCAGAGATGCCCTTCTGAATGATGATCCATTTGATATAGCTGTTCTGGACATGCAGATGCCGGATATGGACGGTGAAACCCTGGGACGGAAGATCAAGAGCGACCCTAACCTGAGAGATACACTGCTTTTGATCATGTATACATCTATAGCAGCACGTGGAGATGCCGCCAGGATGCTGAAAGCGGGCTTTTCCGCCTATCTGACTAAACCTGTGAAGATGTCCCGGTTTCGGGACTGTTTGATCAGCCTGCACACGGATAACGACCAGAGCTTCGTAAAAAACAAGAGCAGGGGAATTATCACAAAACACTCGCTAGCCGAATCAAGGAAGGAAGAATTCAGAATACTTCTTGCAGAGGATAATCCGGTAAATCAGAAAGTAGCTCTGAAAATACTCGAAATACTCGGATATTCAGCAGTTCCTGTTGAAAACGGCAGAGAAGCCGTTCAAGAGCTTGAAATAAATGTTTACGATCTTGTATTGATGGACATTCAGATGCCGGAAATGGATGGATTTGAGGCAATACACATCATAAGAGATCCCAAATCATCTGTTCTGAATCATGAAATACCTGTCATAGCCATGACTGCTCACGCAATGGAAGGTGACAGGTATAAGTGCATTCAGGCCGGAATGGATGATTATATCGCCAAACCAGTCAAACCTGAAATGCTTACCGAAATAATTGAGAAAGTACTCTCAGGAGCATTCATTTATGGAACAGAACAGAATACCGCAAAAACAAAAGAGGAATTCTCCGTATTTGACAGGTCAGTTCTCAGGGAATCTCTCGGAGATGACCATGACATCATTGAAGAGATTCTTGAACTGTTTAAGAGCAATGCTGATGGAATCATGACATCATTGAAGAATGCAGCTTTAGAGGAAGATTTTGAGACCGTAAGAAGCAGCGCGCATTCATTGAAGGGATCAGCCGGTAACATCGGAGCAAAAGCCCTGATGGAAACAATGAAAAACATTGAGTATGCCTGCTCTGATGGTGATGCGAGCGAAATTAGAACCAGGGTCAGACAATCAGAGAAAGATTTTACTGACCTTATTGAGGAACTTGAAAAATAGATCATGCTTTCATTCAATGAATCGTGAAAGATGAAAAAAAATAAACTGCCACTTGTACTGGTTGTGGATGATGACGAATCCAGGAGATATCAGCTGGTTGAATTGCTGCAGCGCATTTGTAATTGCAGAGTAATCGATTCTTCAGGAGGCCGAACAGGTCTTGAAATCGCTACCCTGGATCAACCTGATCTGATTATTGCTCCTTACTGGATGTCCGGAATGAATGTATCTCAATTCAGTTTTATACTGCAGGATAATCCTGAGACAGCCTGTATTCCCACAATAGTAGCATTCGAGTCGGATGATCTGATCGATTCAAAAATTCCCATTAGACCGGCAGGTGTTGTAGACAGCATTGTCTGTCCTCTTGAAAATACACAAAATTTCCTCGATAAGATAACTCTTCACCTTGAGACAAAAGCTCAATGGTCGAAAGTCTACACATATGGAAAACATACCATTCCTGATCAGGCACCATCAGATTACGTTGATTTCATTAAATACCTGAAAGATACTCTGAATCTCGATGAAGAAACCATCAGCAGGATGAAGTTGCTTGACAGATTGTCTTTATACAATTCCGCAACGGAAGCTGGAATTGATGGGGAGATCCTTGCTCGAAATATAGCTGAATATTTTCAATTTGAGTATTTTCCTTATATTGATCCTGAAAACATACTTACAGAGATATTTCCGGCTCCTTTCAGCAAATCGAAACTCGTTCTTGCCATACGGGATTCTGACGGAGAAACTATTTATGTTCTGAGCAACCCTTTTAATCTTGAGCTCAGAGATACAATTGACATGATTTCTGAGGGAAAAGAACCCCGGCTTGGAATTGCCCAGCCAGACAGCATCCGCGCTCTCCTGAAAACATATGCTCCAAAAGAACAGGAATTCAGGGTTGTATCCTCAACAATTGAGGATGGAAACAATTCGGATAATGAAGAAGATATCATATCCGAAGTCAGTTACAGCAATGTGCTGGAAATAGAGCATGAACCTGATAAGGATGATATCAGCACTTCTCCCATAAAGTACATAGCAGATAAAGTCATGTTCACTGCTGTCAAAGATGGCGCAAGTGACATTCATATGGAACCGAAAGCCGATAAAGTAATTGTCAGATATCGTATCGATGGTGATATGTATAACAAATTCACTCT
>DAOWNO010000284.1 GCA_030642525.1 Candidatus Aegiribacteria sp. | reverse complement strand
TGTCGAGTTTACTATCAATAATACAATTCGTGACATTAAAAAAATGGTTAAAAATATCACCAAGCAGGCTCCCGACAAAGTCGAATTCTGTTATGAAGCTGGTGTTTGCGGTTTTACACTCAAACGTAGAATAGAAGATATGGGCTGCGAATGTGAGGTGATTGCCCCATCGCTTATACCCCGCAAGCCAGGCGAGAGAGTCAAAACAGATCGCAGGGATGCCAAGAAATTACTGATGCTCTTCGAGAAGATCCCATGGAAGTTCTGGTTTTCATGGCAAGAACCGGATGGAGTCCTGATTGGCTCAGCCCGGACAGTCTTGCAATGTATCTGATTGAGGTGGATTCAACCTGTGCTGCAGAAGCGGTATGGTCAGCTCGCCTGCTTGGTGTACCGCTTTCAACTGAAATGACACCTGTGCTGATTGAGTTCGGGGAGGAATCAGTGATTCCTGATTCACAGGACATCATCGGTAATCCTCCGCTTCTGGATGCGTTTATTAACAGGATTCTTCATACTTTTGCGGAGGGCGAAGAACAGGAGAATCTGGAAGCATTTGTGGAAATCATCTCAGCAACCTGGGATTTTATTCCCACCGAAAGCAAATCTCTTTCTCTCGAAGTTCTCGGAAAACTGGGGATTGATATCACAGGAGACATTGCTCCCGTCAGGATAGAAGAAGCCGGAATCAGTTCTTCAGCGCGATATTTCAGTACACTTGGTATTGAACACAGTTATAATTCCTCAGAAATGAATACCGCGCTGGAGAGGATCTACATTGCCGGATGCGGTTCTCCCGAGACAGCAGTGAGTATGCTGGATGATTCCATCTGGGCTGTTCGATACAGAGCGATTGAGGTTTGTGATCCATCTTTGGTCGGAGAACTGATTAATGACACCGTTCCCTATGTCTCACTTGCGGCTTCCATTGCCGGGAACGAAGCCGGATTCAATGATGGAGCAAACCGGCTTCGCTGTCTTGCTGTTATATCCGGACCGGTCGGGAACCTGGCTGCAGAGCACCTTGCAGTCGCTGATACCGTTCTTCTTCGAGAACTGATGGTTCATCAGGATCCCGGCAGAAGAGCTGCTGCACAGACAGCATGGCTGAACGATTCAATACCTGTTGACTCGATGCTGGAGAAAAGCTGGATATCGGATACTTACTGGGTTATCCCCATTTCATGGGCCTGGCATCTTGTCGATATTGGTGATTCATTGAAAGCTGAGAATGCATTACTGAGAATTTCAACTCTTCGTGAAAATTATTCAGATCAGGTGCTGATTGAAGAATATGTAGCTTTGCTGATGGACAGACTGCAGAGCGTGGAGGAATCAGAGGAGGAACAGGAATCGGAAACGGTTGAATGGACTCAATACGAACTTCCGTTTGAAACTGACGCTGTTTCACTACCGGATACAGTTGTGATAAGGACAGATGCGGGAGATTTCACAGTTTTCCTCTGGGTGGAAACTGCGCCGATTACATGCAGCAGCTTCTGGAACCTTGCCGAAACGGGTTTCTATGAAGGTGTATATTTCCACAGGGTCATTCCTGGATTTGTAGCCCAGGCAGGTTGTCCGGAGGGTGTCGGAACCGGAGGCCCCGGTTACGTACTGCCTAATGAGCGAAGCATAAGACATTTCGGGAGGGGAGTCCTTGGAATGGCCGACGCGGGATTGAACACGGGAGGCAGCCAGTTCTTTATAATGCTTGATGATCACGGCAGGCTGGACGGCAGATATACTGCGTTCGGCATTGTATTGAATCATACTGAACTTGACAGGATTACAGTCGGCACGCAAATCAGGGACGTAGTCTGTTTGGTCAACTAGTTGTCATAATATAAACAATAATAAATCTATAAAATGTTTGTGTGAAAATAGCACAAATTTGTTTCTGATATCAGTTATCAACCACTTGCATGTGTATGTATCATTTGATAGCTTCATGCCTGAATCAGGTATTATTACCGCTTAATGGAGGGTGAACATGGCCAGGGATATTCAAAGGATTCTTGTAACAGGCGCTCTTGGACAGATTGGTTCTGAACTTACTGTTGAACTCAGGAACCGCTATGGCTCTGAGAATATTGTTGCTTCGGATATCAAATCAGATGCGAACAGTTCAGTAGTGAACGGAGGTCCATGGAGTATTCTGGATGTGACCGATTTTGAAGCTGTTTCCAACCTCATTCGTGAATACAAGATCGATACGATTTTTCATATGGCCGCCATTCTGTCCGCAACGGGAGAGAAGAACCCTCTGCTCTGCTGGAGCGTGAATATGGATGGTACTTTGAACATTCTCGAAACAGCGAGGGAGAAATCCCTTGTAAGAGTGATAATTCCAAGCTCTATCGCTGCATTCGGTCCTGAAACCCCAAGGGAAAATACACCTCAGAAAACCATTCTCCGTCCGAAAACCATATACGGTGTTACAAAAGTATCGGGAGAACTACTGTGCGATTATTACGTGCACAGGTTCGGTGTTGATGTCAGGGGATTACGCTATCCAGGAATCATATCCTCGGAAACTCCGCCTGGAGGAGGAACCACGGATTATGCTGTGGAGATATACTACAAGGCAATTGAAGAAGGCAGATACACCTGTTTTGTTCGCAGGAATACCATGCTTCCGATGATGTACATGCCGGACTGCATAAAAGCGACTCTTGACCTTGCGGATGCTGATTTTGATAATCTCTCTCACCACAGTGATTTTAATGTCGGGGCTCTTTCCGTGACGGCGGGAGATATTGCGGAGAGTATAAGCAAATTCATTCCCGGCTTCGAAGTTACTTATGAACCTGATTTCAGGCAGGCAATAGCGGATACCTGGCCCAGCAGCATAGATGATTCCCTGGCCAGAAAAGAATGGGGCTGGGAACCGGACTGGGACCTTGATTCCATGACTGCTGATATGCTTGAAAAGCTCAGAAGGAAGCTCTAGAAGAAGGATTCCATGCAGTATACTGTATCAAGTAATTATATTTTCAATACAGGTTCAATCCAAGTGGAACATTAATTTTGTTTGGAGATTGATTATAAGCATTCACGGATTGAAGCGGCTTCTAAACCCTAAAAGAATTGCTCTCATAGGGGTTACCATTAACCCGGAGAGTGTTGGCGGAAAAGTACTTGCGAATTTAGTAGGCGGTGCTTTCAAAGGGGTTGTATACCCGGTGAATCCTAATAGTGAATCAGTGATGGGAGTTCAATGCTATAAAAATATTCACAGTCTTCCAAGAACTCCTGATATGGCGATAATATGTTCACCAGCCATTAATGTTCTTGACATTCTGCATGATTGCGGTGAAAGCGGTATTGAAGGTGTAATTATAATGTCGGCCGGTTTCAATGAAACCGGGGTGGATGGTAAAGCTTTAAATGAAGAATTGAAAAAAATAATCGCGGAATATCCTGGAATGAGAATACTTGGT
>DAOWNO010000106.1 GCA_030642525.1 Candidatus Aegiribacteria sp. | reverse complement strand
GGGCAACCGAAGAAACCTGCTGCTGATTATGTATATCAGTCAGTGTTCGAACACCGAATGTATCGGAGATTTCTTCAAGAATGCGTAATCCTTTTTCAAGTCCGGGTCCTCTGTAGGAATCATGACTTGTTCTGTTATCCTTAAGAAATGAGCCTTTGAAAACCCATTCCGGCCGGGGATGTACTGAATCAATCAATTTCTGAACAAACTCGGCCACACTCAGAGAAATGTCTCTGGATTCAAGGCTGCACGGGCCAATGATAAAGAGTGGACTTCTATCTTTGCTCAAAATATTTCACCGCCCTTTCAAGATCATACGGCGTATCTACACCTAATCCCTCAAAATCTCCATCAATAACCCTAACTCTGATTCCGTTCTCAAGCCAGGCCAATTGCTCAAGGCGCTCAGTTCTGGACAGGAGGGTACTTCCAGCGCTGACACAGTGCCGAAGTGAGGATGGGCTGAAACAGTAAACTCCAATGTGCTCCAGCAGTTCTTCAGCGCCGTGTGGGACAGAATACCGTGAGAAATACATTGCATTGCCATTACAATCAGTTACAACTTTCGCGGAATCGGGAGATTGAGCCTGAACTGCCGACACTCTTCTGGCAAGCGTGGTTACCAGATCATCCTCGGGATGACAGGAAGTAAGTGCATGAATCCAGCTGGAGTTCACAAGAGGTTCATCACCCTGGACGTTAATAATCCATTCCCCCGGACAGCCCAGTAGTTCCCATGCCATGAATACTCTCTGCGTACCGGTATCGGCATCTCCAGTCATAATTGCTTCGAATCCGCTCTTTATGACAGAATCCATAATACGTCTGTCATCAGTGGCCACAACAATTCTGTCTGCTGAACCGTTCAGTCCCTGAAGAACTCTATTGATAAGTGGAACCCCGGCAACGTCAGCGAGGGGTTTTCCGGGAAGCCTTTCAGAACAGTACCTGGCAGGTACTATTGCAATTACTCTGTCAGACGAACCTATTCTCCCAGCCATTTCTCAGTAGTCCATAATGAAATGAATACTACGGTTTCCTTCTGAAACTCATCCTGAATATTTCTCCAGAACTGGAATCCTGTGGATACGTCTATTCCTGCTTTGCCATCTCCGAATACCAATCCGGCGCCAGCAGTGAATCTGTCCGCGCCATCTCTCCACAATCCATTCATATGACTGTAACCGGTTCGAGCAATCAATCCGCTTCCCACATACACCTCGGATCCAGCCGAGATAATTGTGCCTGAATCAGTGATTGAACCAAATATGTCAAGTGATTTTCTGGAGTAAATATCAAGTCCGATCAGCAATCGCTCTAATGGTCTGCAGGAGATCCCGGCGCTTAATTCACCTGGAATCGTATACATCTGACTCGAACTGTCGGGATCGTAATATTCGTAATCACGATCAATATCAAGTATGCCTTTTCTGTCAGTTGAAATAGAGAATCCCAGTCCAAAACGATCTGAATTTACGAAAAGACCGAATACCCCGCCCCATGCCTGCCTGAAACTTACATCATCCCGGTAGACGATCTCTTTCGTCGGGTAATGTGCAGGATTATCAGGGACCAGTGTTACATCCGAAACAATACTTCCGAATGTACAACGTCCGCCAAAAGAGAACGCAAGCCAGTCAGTCGCTCTGACCGACAGCCCGGTATAAGACTCCACGAGCCCGCCTGACCAGGACAGATCTCCGGAAAACTCATCGAAAATCATTTCCTCCGAAGCATTAAACCTGCTTTTCCCATCAATAGCCGCTGTGACCACTATTCTTCCCGGAAGAGGAACTAAGGCTGATACGAGTGGAACCCCGAAGGTGTTGTCCCATGCCGGCACATCGCCTTCACTGTATCTTCCACCAAAGCAGATACCGCTGCTTAAAGCCCATGCTGACGCAGCAGGATTGAGCATTGAAAAGCTGGTTGAATCAGGAACACCCGCGCAGATTCCTCCCATTCCAAAGGATCTGGGATTCAGGGGCAGTATCTCATCCCCTGTTCCTGTGGGTGGGGGTACAAACTCCGGAAAGCTTCCAGAGAGAATGAGAAAAATGCAAGTAAATACGGTCATTATGTCTCCTGTTTTCTATTCATAATTAACCCGATATATCTTGACACAGCATATATTGTTCCAGACGATCTGCATGTTATTGTATTTTATAAGTTTCACCCATCGAGGGAATAACAGGTTCAATGTCGATTCTTTCGAATATCCTACGGGCAAGAATCTCGCTCTGGTCAAGTTCACCGTGAACAAGGAATATGTTCTTCGCATCCTTGCCGACTTTTTCGGCATAATCAACCAGCGCGTCGGAATCAGCGTGAGCAGAAAAGCCGTTAATCACTTCAATATCAGCTTTCACAGTGTACTCTTCACCGAAGATCTTAACTTCTTTACATCCATCAAGAAGTCTTCGTCCAAGAGTGTGCTGGGCCATGAATCCGACGATCAGCAAAGTATTTTTCTCACTCCCAATATTGTTTTTCAGATGATGCAGGATTCTTCCATTCTCACACATTCCGGATGCAGATATTATCACCATCGGTCTTGAATCCATATTGAGCGCTTTTGATTCCCCTACGCTCTGTATGAAACGGAGACCCTCGAACTGAAATGGACTTTGTCTGCTGTTAAGATACTCACGCATATGGGAATCGAAACACTCCTGATGGATCTTGTATATTTCTGTTGCGTCGAAAGAAAGAGGGGAATCAACGAATACCGGCATATCCGGCATTTCATGGCGTGCAACCAATTCGTGAATATAGTAAAGCACTTCCTGTGTCCTGCCGACGCTGAAAGACGGAATGATCAATTTTCCGCCAAGTTTGTAGGTCTTATTCACAATATTCCGGAATCGAATCAGGGCTTCTTCATTATCTTCGTGATTCCTTCCCCCGTAAGTACTTTCCATCAGCAGAATATCAGCTTTCGCACTCATATCCGGATCTCTGAGTATCGGTCTGCCCGGGCGACCAAGATCTCCCGAGAACAGGAGAACCTGTTCACGCCCGTTTTCCCGGATAGCAAGTTCAATCTGCGCAGAACCCAGAATGTGTCCCGCTTCGAGAAAACGGAGAGTTATCCCGTTGAATATTTCAAACGGTCTGTTGTAGGGAATGGACATGAAATGCTCCAGAGTTCGTGTCACATCTTCTATGTCGTATAAAGGTTCAATGGGTGGCAGATCCTTTTTCGCTCTCTTCTTGTTCAAATATTGAGTATCGTATTTCTGTATATGAGCACTGTCTGGAAGCATGATTGCCGCGAGATCTCTCGTGGCAAAAGTGCTGATTATCAAGCCTCCGAAACCTCTCTTTACAACACCAGGAAGGTTACCGGCATGATCGATATGCGCGTGTGAGAGAATAATACAATCCAGCTCAGACGGATTAAAGGGAAAATTTCTGTTAAGTTTTTCACTTTCAATACGATGTCCCTGGTGAAAACCGCAATCAAGCAGTATTTTCTTACCGCCGATCTCAAGTAAATGCTTCGAACCGGTTACAGCACGTGCTGCTCCGAAGAAAGTAATCTTCACTTCTACAAACCTCCAAAGCTCGACTATGTTGAGGAATTCATGGCTCTGCAACCTCGAATATGGCGAATTCCACCAAATAGAACATGCTTATCGCTGAACGCAGGAGTTATATTAAAACAAGTATCATTGGAATTGAGTTTTTTTGAAGCCGGTGAATTTACCGGCAAATCCTGATTCTGGAGGTGTACTTGGCCAGATATCTGTTTCTTCTCCTGTCAGTGTTTTTCATTATCGGATGCAACGATGATGAACTGCATGTTAATGTGACCGCGGAGCTGGAGTATTCCCCGATTCTTGTTGTGAATTTCAGGGAACTGGCACCCTCACCGGATCTTCCATGGACTATTACAGAAAGAAGTGAGCATATTTCAGGAGCGATACTGATGCCGGAAGAGCTGGAAGCAATCCGATTAACAGAGCAGAAGCTTATTCAGGAGGCTGTAGAAAACGACATGCTGCTTGCTGTGATCAGCAACAGGTATCTCAGTTATGATCTGAGCCGGGATCATATTCAGATATGGACCGATAAAACCGGTAATACGGTCTCAATTCCGTCAGTATTGGCTGAAGAATTCGAAGATTCATTATGGAAGAATCCCCTGGAAAAGCAGAGAATTCTCTCAGATCTAATAAATTTGTATAAACCTGATTTGATTTTCATCAATCTAGTGTATTCCAAAGTAACTACTGTATTGCAGATTGCTGATTACTGGACAGACCCGGAAATGCTCTCACACTTCACGGTAATATTGTATTCGCTGCCTGAAACTGATGAATACCGTGGCTGGGCAGTAGTTGCTGGAGAACAAATCAATGGAACCACTCCTTTTGGATTAACTGCAACTGGAATGTTCGCCACAATCAGACTTCTTGCCGGACTGGAATGGGAAAACAGCATTCCAGAGAACATTCCGGCTCTGTCTATCATTGAAACACCACCGGGCGAGAGTACATTATCCTGGTAATCAATTGCTCCAAATTCTACTTCATTGGTATAATTCAAGACTACCGCACAACTGCATTCCTGAATTATCTTACACCAGCAGCAGGACTAATGTTTGTATAGAGTAAATGTCCTTTTTGAAATATTCAGCCAGGGAGAATTATCATACTTCTGAAAGCATGTACTGAATTCTGTCCGGTAAAACTGCATGAGGAGATCTGACCATGTCGATTATAAAATCAGTCAATGACTTTCTCGCTCGTCTTTCAGGCAAGCTGAAAGGCGGCGGTGAAGTAGCCATCGAAAAGCAAAAGAAGAAAGGGAAGCATACGGCGAGGGAACGAATTGAAGATTTCCTGCTCGACCCTGACTCCTTTCTCGAGACTGATCTATTTGTTGAGCATTCGGTGAAAGACTTTGGAATGGACCGGAAAGAACTTGCCGGGGATGGTGTTATTACCGGATTCGGGAAAGTAAGTAACAGATATGTTGCTGTCTTTGCTCAGGATTTCACAGTGGCCGGAGGATCCCTTGGCAGAGCTCACGCAAAGAAAATCACAAAAGTGATGGATGCTGCCGGTGAAGCTCACATACCACTCATCGGAATCAATGATTCGGGTGGCGCAAGGATTCAGGAGGGAGTGGAATCCCTTTGCGGATACGGTGAAATCTTCTATCGGAATACTCGTATGAGTGGAATCATACCTCAGATTTCCGTAATACTCGGTCCCTGTGCCGGAGGAGCGGTGTATTCACCAGCTCTTACCGATTTTGTTTTTGTGGTAAACAAAATATCGAACATGTTCATTACGGGCCCTCAGGTGATAAAAACAGTTCTTGGAGAGGACGTTACTCAGGAGGAACTTGGCGGTGCTGCTATCCAGACTTCTGTTACAGGCAATGCGCATTTCTACGCCGAAAGTGAAGCGGAAGCTTTTAGTACTCTGAAAAAACTGCTGTCATTCCTTCCATCGAACTCGGATGAGAAACCTCCCGTTCAGAGAGCAGTCCCACCGGCTGATCCGCTTGGAGATGATGTTATTCCTGACGACAGAAAAGAGGCTTACTGTGTCAAGGA
Source organism: Candidatus Aegiribacteria sp. (assembly GCA_030642525.1). GTDB lineage: Bacteria > Fermentibacterota > Fermentibacteria > Fermentibacterales > JCC-6 > Aegiribacteria. The sequence continues at coordinate 1,451 of DAOWNO010000106.1, read as the reverse complement.
TATCATCCGGGGAATAGTTGACGCTTCAGACTTCCTTGAGGTCCACGAACGGTGGGCCAGGAATATCATTGTTGGATTCGCAAGACTCAACGGAAAACCGATCGGTATTATTGCCAACCAGCCAAGAGTTCTTGCGGGAGTTCTCGATGTTAATGCTTCCGACAAAGCAGCTAGATTCATCAGGTTCTGTGATTCATTCAACATTCCGCTCCTCACAATGGTTGATACTCCAGGATATCTCCCCGGAATAAACCAGGAACATGCTGGTGTTATCAGGCATGGAGCAAAACTGCTCTATGCATACAGTGAAGCTACGGTTCCAAAAATGACCCTGATAATGAGAAAGGCTTACGGCGGAGCTTACATAGCCATGTGCAGCAGGCATCTCGGAGCAACATTTGTTGCTTCCTGGCCTTCCGGAGAAATAGCCGTCATGGGTCCTGAAGGAGCCGCCAATATAATTTTCCGCAGGGAAATCGCTAATGCTGACGATCCGGAAGCCTTCAGGCAGGAAAAAGTGAATGAATACGAAGAGATGTTTTCAAATCCCTACGTTGCCGCAAAGAGAGGTTACATTGATACTATCATAAGATCAAGCATGACCAGAGATACATTTATTAAAGCTTTATCTGTTGCGGATTCTTTCAAAACAGGCCATAAACATGGCAATATCCCTCTGTAAAGGAGAGGGAAATTATGGAAAGTAAACTCAATAAGCTTAATATCGACGGTACAGAATATTCAACAGAAATTCCTGAAGGAGCATTGAAAGCATTTGAGGGAATGCCTGATCTTTCGGAAGTCAGGGCTTTCATCCCTGGACTGATTATTGATATTATTGCATCTGAGGGAGATACTGTTAAGCCCGGGAATGTATTGCTGCTTCTTGAAGCCATGAAAATGCACAATGAGATCTGCCCCGGCATCAGCGGGATCGTCAGCAAAATACACGTCTCAAAGGGCGATACTGTGAAGAAAGACCAGCTTCTCGTGGAAATATCCAGGTTTTAGAACCGGTTTTTCATTATTTCTCCAGCATGAAGTCTTCATTCTCAAAAACCATCTTTTTGATATAGGCTTATCATCAAATAATTGAAGCTGCATGCTTCTCATGATCTGGAGCGGTCATTGTGAATCCGGGAGTGTTCTTCACTGGGACGGTTATACGGATGACAGAACACCTGTACCCAATGGCGTATACCTTCTTCATTGCAGTATTGGTTCTGATGTCAGCACCGGCAGTTTTGTCGTGATGAGGAATTAGTGGAATTGTTAAAAGCCCCGTTCCCCGGAAGGAGGGCGGGGTTACAGAGAAGAGGAACTTTCTGCCTTTTCTTATCTTCTGTCTTCAATTAACAAATTATTTCAGATCTCTTGACGTTATGGATGTGTATCAAACATAATTAAAACAGAGGGGGGAGAGGCTTAAAACAATAGCTTCAATATATGCG
>DAOWNO010000100.1 GCA_030642525.1 Candidatus Aegiribacteria sp. | reverse complement strand
TGCCAGGCACATACTTGCCGGCAGATCCCTTCCTGGATTTTTTACTTCCTCTGCTACACTGGTGACTTTGGTCAACCCGCCGAAAGCGACAAAAACCAGCGCGGCAGCTTCAAGAATGCCATTGAAACCGTTTGGAGCGAGGGGTCTGAATCGATCAGGGGTTAATGATGTAAGACCAAATCCTGCAAAAAGCGCCAGGGATATCAGAAGACCCGCTACCAGAACAATCTGGGCTTTACCGGCATGTCCGGCTCCTTTGAGATTGATACCGGTGAAGAGGATGCATGAAATCATCGCGAAGAGTCTTCCGTTGATTTCCGGTGACAGGAATTCCATGAATATGCCGAGACCGACGAAGGCAAAAGCGGTCTTGACAGAGAGAGAAAACCAGGCGGCAAAACCGGAAAGAGTTCCAGCGAGAGGGCCGAGAGCTCTGTCAACAAAATAGTATGTTCCTCCGGCTCTTGGCATTGCAGTGGAAAGTTCGGCTTTACTGAGCATTGTCGGAATTGTGAGGAATCCTGCAATCAGATAGGAAAATATCACTCCGGGTCCAGCAACGGTGAAAGCCAATGCCGGGAGGATGAACAGGCCGGAACTGATCATGGATCCGGTCGCAATTGAGAAAAGCGAGGGGATACCCAGTTCCCTGCTAAGTCTGCCGGTTCCTGCACCTGCATGCTGCATAGGCTGCCTCCCATGACATTATTGTCTTATGCTAATGATAAGTCCAGCGTGTAAAAAGCCAATTGGAATATACTGAAGATATTTAGTAAGATATGTTTCATGCAAATTTGTGAACCAGCCTGAATATTTCAGGGCGGCTCCTGTATATTGCAAGCATGGAGGACATGGTAAATAAAGTGAGAAATCCTGAAGGTACTTTCATAGAAACAGTAAGAACCCGTAGTCTGCTGCCGAAAGGCAGCAGGGTCTGGGCAGCTGTATCCGGCGGAAGTGATTCTGTGGCTCTTCTTAGACTGCTGCTGCAATTCGCAAATCATATGAAATGGGATCTGTCTGTTCTTCACATCGACCATGGCGCAAGACCTGATAGCGCTGATGATGCTGTCTTTGTGGAAGAACTTGCCGTTCAATTGGAACTGCCTTTTCAATTAAGGAGAATTTCTCCTCCGGAATCAGGATCACTTGAAGCGTATTTCAGCAGCAGTCGCAAAGCGATATACAACGAGATTGCAGAAGGATCTGACCTTGTGGCGACAGGACACACTGCCTCGGACAGAGCTGAAACGCTCATACTTCGACTTTTTGAGGGCTCGGGGTTGAGAGGTCTGGGTGGAATGGACTATTTTGGACGAGGGCCTGTTCGCAGACCACTTCTCGATTTATCCAGGCATGATCTGGAGGATTATCTCTTGACGATTGATCAGAGTTGGATTGAAGATCCCTCCAATATCGAAGATGTTTTCCTCAGAAACAGAATTCGGCACACCGTAATGCCTGTTCTTGAATCACTATCTCCCGGATGTTCTTATGCACTGGGCAGATCTTCGGCAAATTTGTCTCAGTGGAGGGATGTAATGGATGACATGATCGAGGAATCTATTGAGGAACTTGTGTCCGGAGATAAGTTCGTTATTAAGCAATATTTGAATTTTCCGAGAGCTGTAAGGCTTGGTGTTCTGTGGGTTCTCAGCGGTCGCCCCAGAAGTGGAAGAGAAGAAATTGAAAAAACCGACAGATGGTTATCTGATAAGAAAAATGGTTTTCATCTGCTTCCCGGCGGCTTGAAAATCACAGTTGACGAATCTGAAGTGCTTATTGAAAGATATTTGAAACGAACGGAGAAAGATAAGTGAGTAATGATTATGAGGTGATGATTTCCTCAGAAGAGATCATGCAGGGCATACGGGAACTGGGCAAAACACTTTCAGATTATTACCTGGGAAAGCAGATTGTGCTTATTCCTCTCTTAAAGGGAGGTTTCATGTTTGCTGCTGATCTGATTCGCTCTATGGATGTTCAGATGCAGATCGAGTTTCTTGGAGCAGCGAGTTACGGAGAACAGACAAAATCTTCAGGAGAAGTTAGACTTACGCTTGATACCACCCTTCCTCTGTCAGGCAGAGATGTCCTTCTGGTGGAGGATATCGTCGACACAGGGCTCACTCTGGCGTATATTCAAAGGCTGATAAAATCAAGAGATCCGGCCTCTCTTCACACAGTAGTTCTGCTTGACAAAAAAATCAGAAGAAAGGTTGAAGTAGAAGTCGATCGGGTTGTATTCAACATTCCTGACAGATTTGTATTCGGATATGGACTCGACAGCCCGGGAGGGTTTGGAAGAAATCTGTCCGACATCGTAGCGAAAAAGGAATGAACGGATCAGGAGATATATGAACAACAAACGCCCGCCAGGCAAAAAAATGCCACCCCAGCCAATTACTGCCGGCTGCTCAGTGAGAACCGTTACAATGTGGTTGCTCATGGTTCTAATTGCTTTTACGATATTTCAGGTTTTTGATACTGGCAGTGACAGCGTTGATATCCCTTATTCCCGTCTGATGGAATACATCAGCGGGAACGATATCAAATCCATTGTTATCGAGACCGGCGGTTCGGTTAAAGGTGAATTCTTTTTTCCGCAGATCGAAGATGGAGCTGAATTCAGTGAATTTACAAGCTTCATTCCGTTCGAGAGCACAGGGGTTCTTGACTCTCTGTCAGTTCATGGTGTGCTTGTAACCGCGCAACCGCCAAATGAACTGCTGGGTCATTTGCTCTCGTTCATTCCTTTTCTTCTTCTTATTGGTTTCTTTATCTATTTCATGCGAAAAGCCGGAGGAGGAGGGAAGGCTTTTTCCTTCGGGAAAAGCAAAGCCAAACTGTTCTCCAGTGATAATCCCCAGGTGACATTTGAAGATGTGGCCGGGGCTGAAGAAGCGAAATCGGAACTTATGGAAGTAATAGAGTTCCTCAAAGTACCGGAGAAATATCAGCGTCTCGGGGGGAAGGTTCCCAAGGGTGTTCTGCTGGTTGGCAGACCCGGAACCGGAAAGACATTACTGGCAAAGGCTGTGGCCGGTGAAGCCAAGGTTCCCTTCTATTCCATGAGCGGGTCCGATTTCGTGGAAATGTTCGTTGGCGTGGGAGCAAGCCGCGTAAGGGATCTTTTTGTACAGGGCAAGTCAAAAGCTCCAAGCATTATTTTCATTGATGAGATAGATGCTGTCGGAAGACATAGAGGTGCCGGCCTCGGAGGAGGACATGATGAAAGGGAGCAGACCCTGAACGCTCTTCTTGTGGAAATGGATGGATTCGAGGAAAACGCAGGTGTTATTGTCATGGCTGCTACTAACCGTCCAGATGTTCTTGATCCGGCACTTTTAAGACCCGGCAGATTCGACAGAACAATTGTTGTGAGTATGCCGGATGTAAAGGGCAGAGAAGCAATACTTAAAGTCCATACTCGTAAGATGCCGGTGGACAAATCAGCAAGTCTGGAAAAAGTTGCCAGGAGTACTCCGGGATTCAGCGGCGCGGATCTGGAGAATCTGGCCAATGAAGCAGCTCTTCGAGCTGCAAGACGCAATGCTAAAAAGGTTGAACAGGAAGATTTCGATTACGCTATAGATAGAATAGTGCTTGGTCTCGAACGTAAAAGCATAGTAATAAGTCCCGAACAGAAGAGATGCACCGCATACCATGAAAGCGGTCATACGGTTGTTGGCATATTTATTCCGGAAGCAGACCCTATTCACAAGGTAACCATTGTCCCCAGGGGTATGGCTATGGGAGTGACCAGCTTCCTTCCTGCTGATGATCGGTATACTTTAACACTCAGGCAGCTTGAAAGCATGCTTGCGACGCTTCTTGGTGGAAGAGCGTCGGAAATACTTTTTCTTGATACTCAGAGTACCGGGGCTGGAAATGACCTTGAGAAAGCCACTGCTCTCGCACGTAAGATGGTATGCGAATGGGGAATGAGTGAAGAACTCGGACCGATTACGCATTCTGAGTCAAGCGATACTATTTTCCTCGGGAGAGAATTCAACAGAACAAGGGACTACAGCGAGCACACTGCTCGTGTTATTGATTCCGAGATAAAGAGATTCGTTGAAGAAGCATACAGAACTGCGCACGATATCCTGAACAATAACAGGGATATTGTAGAGCGTATTGCTGAGCAGCTGCTTGAAAAGGAAACAATTTCCAGCACTGAGATCAACTCAATTTTCCAGGAACTTCGTCCGGATATGGGACCGATTCCTGCGCTGCCAACCAGTTCAGATAGTATCAATAACCCTGATTCAGTAGAAGAGAAGACCGAACCTGAAGAAGATAAAGCAGGGAGTAAGGCTGATTCTGGAGGGAGCGGTGGAGAATCCTGAAAGAACCGTCCGTCATGCAGGGTTATTTGAAGAAGCTGGAAATCCGTACTGAAGCTCTGGCGCTTATTGAGAGGGGAATCAAGGTTATCTGAATGCGGCTCAGAAAACTGCATCTTGTAACTGATGAAGACTGGCAGAGAGAACTTGCAGTTATCGGTGCCGATCCTGAAACCTGGGACAGGCTCTCGCTCAAATGCAGAGTGGTTGTTTTTTCCACCGGGTATCTTCCTTCAACAGCGGCTAATATTTTGAAGCAGTGCATGCTTTCGGGCGGAGCAGATGCTATCGTTTCCCGAGGATCAGTATCCTGCAGAATCAAGGAAACTGAAGCGATGATAATCGGAACACCCAGGCAGATTCTAAGAGGCTGCGCATCTCTTGACGGACAGCCCTTTGATCTTCCGGCACTGGCGCGAGAATTGAGAGAGGCGCTTGATGATTTTCCTGTGATCCCTGACATAATACACATTCGAAATAAAGTTCTTGATTTCCGTAGAAAGCCATTGATAATGGGAGTACTGAATGTAACCCCGGATTCCTTTTCTGATGGAGGCAGATATCTGAATACGGATAATGCTCTGATTCATGCAAGGCGGATGGTAAGTCAAGGTGCAGACATAATTGACATAGGAGCTGAATCAACACGTCCTGGATCTCTTCCTGTTTCGGCGGATATTCAGCTTGATCGTCTTCTTCCGATTATAGAGTCTCTTAGTTCTGATTGTGACGCTGTAATCTCGGTTGATACTGCAAATGCTTCTGTTGCCGGCACAGTTCTGTCCGCGGGCGCTTCCATGATTAATGATGTTTCCGCTCTGTCTGATCCAGTCATGGGGAAGACAGTTGCCGAAGCGGGGGTTCCTCTTGTTCTGATGCATATGAAAGGCACTCCGGAGACCATGCAGGATGATCCTGTATATGGAGATGTTATCGGGGAGATCTATTCATTTCTTGAAGAGCGAATTGAAGCAGCGGAAGAAGCGGGAATAAGAAGAGAAAGGATTATCATCGATCCTGGAATTGGATTTGGGAAAAAACTGGAAGATAATCTTCGCATTATCTCCAGGCTTGAGGAGTTCAGATGGCTGGGATGCAGAGTTCTACTCGGTCACTCATTGAAGAGTTTTATCGGTCAGCTGACTGGCAGGAAAGATCCTTCCGAAAGGGATATTGGTTCTCATGCGGTTACGGTCTTATCTTCTGACAGCGCGGATATTGTAAGAGTGCATGATGTGGAAGGTACAGTTCAGGTACTTCAGATCACCCGCGCAATGCAGTACGGTACGGGACGTCAGGTTAGGGGTACCGGAGAAAAATGATACAACCGCTTGGTCATGCAATTGTAAGTGGATTCTGGCTTGCCCAGCTTGCGAATATAATCATAATAGCTTTAGCTGTTAGAATGCTGCTGAAATACCTCTGGCATACACCGGCAATGCCGGTCATTCTAATGTTCATGATTCTGATCCTGTTTGCGAATATTCTTGGTGGACTTGGATTTTTCACTTTCAGCTATCTGCTTCAGAACCTGACCCCGCTTCTTTTTATAGCGATAGTTGTGATATTCCACGAGGAAATCAAGGATGTGCTGGGTACCATGGGGCGAAACCTCAGGAAATTCTATGGTCACGCGGACATCCTGGAGCAAAGTACCATTGAAGCGCTTGTGGAATCCTGTATTCTTCTGAGGAAGCACAGACTCGGAGGGCTATTTGTAATTGAAAGGGAGGAATCCCTCGAAAAAGTCTATGGTGATCCGGTTCTGCTGAACAAGCTCAAGATCGACCCGCCACTGATAGCTGCAATGCTGCAACCTCCCGGAGTACTGCATGACGGGGCAATCATTATCAGTAAAGGTACTATTGTTGGAGCGAGAGCAATTCTTCCTCTCTCAAGAAAAACATTTTTCGGCAGGTCAAAATCCAACAGGCCGCGACCTGCTCTCGGTACACGTCACAGGGCAGCGATAGGAATTACTGAAGTATCAGATGCAATCGCAGTCGTTGTCAGTGAGGAAACGGGTAATTTCAGTATTGCTCACGGAGGAATACTCGAGGAAGCTTTCCCTCAGGATGAATTCAACAAAAGATTGATAGAACTGACTACCGCCAGAGAAGATATCTAACATTGCTTGAAAAGCTGAAAAGTGAACTTGGAGATGCTGTTCTTGGCGCAATCAACAGGGCTGCGATTAACATCCCCGCTCCTTTTCAGAAAGCCCTTCACTCTTGTGTAACGCACAGCGATCATCTCGAAATCAGTCTGCTCGCATGCGCTGCTTCGGAATGGTGCGGCCACCCGCGAGCTACCGGGATGCCTGTCGCAGTGGCTGCTCTGATGCTGCGAGCCGGTATTTCGGTACACCTTACTCTTCCAGGTTTCATAGCCATAGATAACAGCGTTCCCGATCTAATTGAAAAACAGGATGATGTTACAGCAATTCTTGCAGGAGATGCTCTTCTTGCTCTTGCTATGGAACATCTTGCGGAAAATGGTGGTCGACATGCCGTAAGATTGCTTTCAGAAGCAGTCCGGGCTACCGGGGCACGTGGAATACTTGCCGGGCTGTCGCTCAAACTGGATCAGCAGGAGGACAATATTTCCGTTGTGCCTGACGGAAGGTCTACATGGGAAATTATCAGCGGACAAATAGCACGATTTGCCGCACAGGGGGGTGCGTTACTTGCCGGAGCTTCTGACACAATGCTTGATGATGCTGCTCAGATAGGACTGCTTACCGGCCGTGCCTGGTATCTTGTTGAAAAAGCAAGGTCCACATCAGAGAGAGACGAAAGAAACCTCATGTTTGAAGCTAGAACCCTTATGGAACAGGCTGAAGCAATCACCGGGCATGAACCTGAAGCAACTCTATTCCATTCAATCATGTATCTATCCGACTTCTTCTCAGGGACGTAG
>DAOWNO010000236.1 GCA_030642525.1 Candidatus Aegiribacteria sp. | reverse complement strand
GTCTTCGGCTGTCCCGGCAACACCAATAGATACGACATGGGATCTTCTGTGGGCTGTTGAGAGTTGCGACGGACAATGGTTTCTGGACCTTTTGTCGGAGAGTCTTCGTGTTCAGATTGAAATGAGATTTGAACAGCTTCAGAAACTTGCTGAAAATGATCCTGAAATGGCAGAAGAACTCGTCTTATATGCAGGACTGTCGATTACCGTACATGATTTACTGTGGATGACGTCAGCAGATTTCATTTCCACGGTGCTTGAAAGTACGTTTCTGCCGCCGCTCGGTAACATCATATCCGAAGAAGCTTCCATGAAGGGCTGCAGCGCCGAGGTTGTCTTCAGCTGGTTGTCCGGATATTCAATGACCCTGCTGCTGACATGGGAAGAAGCCTCCTGGAAAGTAACCGGATCTTCGATTCTTGAACGGGTGTTCTGATACTCCTTTCGGCTTGTTGACTTTGCAGAGATTTCATATGTAGTATACTTCAGTTCTAATTTTGTTCATCAGGAGATGCAGGGTTTCATCGTTCTTGAAACATGTACTGCTCCTGAAATATTCAATCGGAGGTTGAAATGCGCAAATTTCTTGTTATTCTTGGAATTATCGGGCTTGTAGCCATGGCTTGTGGCGGAGGTCCCGGTAATCCTGAGGATGTTGTAAAAGGTTATCTCAATGCCATGCAGTCAGGTGATATCGATGGAATGATGCAATATATGCCTGAAAGTGAACGTGAGGAAATGACGGACGAGGAAAAAGAGATGGCTGAAGAGATGCTGAGCTTCATGTCAGCAATCGAGTTTGAGATCATTGGTTCAGAAATCGATGGCGAAGAAGCTGTTGTCATTCTGGAGATAAACTTTATGGGTCAGTTGCAGGAACAGGAAGTCAAGCTGTACTTGGAAAACGGAAAATGGGTTCTTGAAGAGGGCGTAATATAGGTAAATTCTAAATAGTAGGGGTCAGACCTTTACTTTCAATGTTTGCTGAAAGAGTACTTGATAATCATGCAAATTTGCTTGAAGTGAAGTCCTGACCCAGTTCTCAATACTTTGTTGTATACTTCTAGTTCAGTCCTGATTTAATTCATCAGGGGTTGCAGGATTTCAGCTTTCATGAAATCTGCAAATCCTGAAATTATCAACCGGAGGTTGAAATGCGTAAACTTCTTGCTGTTCTCAGTATCGCCGGACTTGTCATTATGGCTTGTGGCGGCAGCGGTGCTGGTAATCCTGAGGATGCCGTGAAGGGCTTCTATGATGCACTGAAGGGTGGAGACATCGATAAGGCTTCGGAATTCATCGTTGGTGGAATTCCAGAGGAGTCACGTCCAATGTTCGACGAAATCGGTCCAATGATGGAAATGATGGAGTTCGAAGTAACCGGCAGCGAAATTGCTGAAGATGGTGAAAGTGCCGTTGTATTCACTTCAACCGGATTCATGGGCGAAACGCAGGAAGATGAAGTTGAATGCGTAATTGATGGTGGCGCATGGAAAATGGTAGGTGCCGGTTTCTAGGAAATCGCGTTTAACGAATGGAGGGCGGAGGCTATTTCCTCCGCCCTCCTCTGCATATGGCGGAGGACCGGGGACTCGAACCCCGAAGGGATTAAACCCGGCGGATTTCAAATCCGCTGCCTTACCAATTAGACTAGTCCTCCGTAAGCCTGAAATTTACGTTATCATAGTGTCATGGTCAAATTTCATTATGCGAGAGGAGATGGAAACATTGCTTGAGATGGAACTCAAGTTCAAATTGGAGTATTTCTCCGATATTGAGAAACGGCTGGATGAACTGGGTATTTCTATAGGAGATCCGGTTGAAGAAGAGAATCTGATACTGGATCTTATGGGCGGACCTCTCAGGGAAAGGGATGTGCTTCTCCGTTTGAGAAACGCAGAGAACGGAACTCTCATGACTGTAAAGAAACCGCTTCCAGCCACCGCTCTTAAAGTAAGGCTGGAAAAGGAAGCGGTACTTGACTGTTCACTGAAGGATGCTCTGGAGCTTTTAAGCCTTCTGGGATATGGCGTGATGTACAGATATGATAAAATTAGAAGAGAGTGCAGCCTTGGTGAAGCTAAGATATGCCTGGATGAACTCTGGTTTGGCCGCTTTGTTGAAGTAGAGGCTCATTCGGAGGATGATGTGATGAACGCGGTTGAAAAGCTGGGACTTATTCCGTCCGAGGGAATACGGTTCAGCTACGCCGCGCTTGAGAAGGACGCAGAGCAGCGGCGGGATACAGAAAGCAAATCCGGAGCCGATACAGGATAACCTTGACAAAAAGTGCTTTATGCGCCATTTATCGACACTGTTTCAATTCTTAAATAATTAACATCCGGCTAATTTGAAAATATTATAGAGGGAGTATTCAGATGAACGATCATACTGCAGCCGAAAGAAGACTGAAGGCAGACATTCACTACAAGAACTCGCTGCGAAGAGATCTGGTTGACAGTTTTCGCCAGATGCATATCTGGCAGGAGAAGCTCAACGTTATTCAGAACAAACGCAAGGAGAAAAAGCTTGTCCGGACAGTTCAACGCTATCAGGATTTCATAGATGATATACAGTCATTTCTTTCCCCGCTGCTTGATGAAATTGAAGAGGCAATCAAGGAGGAGATGAGTTTCAGCGAGGATGAGATAAAGGAGTTCAGGCAGGAAGTAAAAGAGGAGACAAAACTGGCGTCAGAAGCAAGAGCAGCTTACCAGAAAGCCAGAGAAGCTACCGAAAACAATGAAGGGAAAAAACTGGAAAAAGAAGAGCTTGCCCGGTTGCGCGACGTTTACAGTAAAGCCTGGAGAGCTTTCCGTCTTGAGAAGCATAAGCTTGAGGAAGCCGAGCAGGAACTGAAGAGTGAAGAAGTCGACAAGAAAATATTCGCCAGAGAACTCAAGAGAATTCATGTAGAGCGGCATTTCATAAAGGAAATGTAGCCTTCATGGAAATATTTCCACGCAGGCAGATTGAATTCAGATTCTTTCTTACCGCCACGGCCTGCATATTGTTCAGTCTTCCATTTATTGTTACAGGCAAGGCTTTGATCGTCATACCATTTGTATTTGCCGGTGGAGGTTTGTACTATTTTGTTTTTTACTATCCGAAATATCTGAAAAGAAGAGAAATCTCTAGAAATCCTCTTACAGATGAAGACAGAAAGATACTATCAGAATGTGTATCGTTCTACTCATCTCTTTCAAATGAAGATAAACACATTTATGAAGCGGACATAGCAATATTCCTGTCGGAACATACCATTACCGGTGTGGATGATGTAGAAATTACGAGGAAAATTGAACTGCTTGTAGCTGCAACAGCGATACGTCTTATCTTTAAGAGACCGGAATGGGAGTACCGCGATTTTGGTGATATTCTTATCTACCCCGGAGGTTTCAGGACGGACGGGTCATACTCCACAGACATAAGAGGATCAGATACTGTCGCTGCCGGGCTTGTGCATTCCATGGGTAATGTAATACTCTCACTTCCGCATCTTCTACGCGGATTTCAGCATGACAATGACGGATACAATGTAGGATACCATGAATTCGCTCATATTCTGGATGGTTATCACCCGGATGGAGTTCCCGGCGAACTGTCACTGGGAGCTTATCGTCCATGGGTGGAGGTTATGCAGGCGGAGTTTGAAAAGGTTCATTCCGGAAGATCGATACTTCGCAAGTACGCGGGTACCAATCCTGCTGAATTTTTCGCCTGTTCGGTTGAAGCTTTCTTTGAAAAACCACTTGAATTGAAAAAGAGAGCTCCTGAGCTTTACGAACAGCTTGCGGAATTCTTCAATCAGAATCCCTGATCATGAATTCATTCCTGGATCTCTTACTGTGCTGATATTCTAAGTCTCTCTTGTCTTTATTTGCTCTTGTTTTAGTAGCGTCTTCAGTGAATATTTTATATTGAATTTTACAAGAATGGAAATCTGGATGAGAATTCTTATTGCAGATGATGATCCTGTTATCAGAAAAATTATATCCAAACTGGTTTCAGATATGGGGCATGAGCCTGTTGCCGTGAACGATGGTAATTCTGCGCTTGAACAAATCAAGCTGAACGGGTATCCTGTTATTATCCTTGACTGGATGATGCCCG
>DAOWNO010000156.1 GCA_030642525.1 Candidatus Aegiribacteria sp. | reverse complement strand
CGTGGTGAAGTAAGAGTCTGAATATCCTTTGCCGGATTCAGCGGGATAGAAGAGAATGTTAGTGATGATGAAAGAGTATTTATTCTTTCAGGTGTAATGGACGAGAGGAATTTTTATGGATGATTACAAGGTCGCTGATTTATCCCTGGCAGATTTCGGACGTCGGGAAATAGAAATAGCCGAAGAAGAAATGCCCGGACTGATGGCTGTGAGAGATAAGTACGGAAAGAGCAGACCTCTGGATGGATTGAGAGTAACGGGCTCTCTTCACATGACCGTTCAGACTGCGGTATTGATCGAAACTCTTGTAGAACTCGGGGCGGATGTAAGGTGGGCAAGCTGCAATATCTTCTCCACTCAGGATCATGCCGCCGCAGCCATCGCTGTGACAGGTATTCCTGTTTTTGCCTGGAAGGGTGAAAGCATTGAAGAATACTGGTGGTGTACGAGGAAAGCTCTGAGTTTCCCCGGGGGGAAGGGTCCCAACCTCATAGTCGATGACGGCGGGGATGCAACCCTTTTTATTCATAGAGGGTATCAGCTCGAGCAGGATTTCGCCGAAACAGGTAAGCTGCCGGAGCTTCCGCAGGGTCCGGAGGATGAAGTAGCTCTTGTGAGCAATCTCCGTGATGGAATTCGGGAGAATCCAGAATACTGGACTTCCACAGCTCCTGATATCCTTGGTGTTTCAGAGGAGACTACAACCGGTGTTCACAGGCTATATAATATGCTGAAGGCGGGGGAACTGCTGTTTGCCGCGTACAATGTTAACGACTCGGTTACAAAGAGTAAATTCGATAATCTCTACGGATGCAGGGAGTCCCTTGCGGACGGGATCAAACGTGCAACTGATGTTATGGTCGCTGGAAAAACCATCCTCATCTGCGGGTATGGAGATGTCGGCAAGGGCTGTGCTCAGAGCATGAAGGGTTTCGGAGCAAGGGTCCTGATAACAGAGATCGATCCTATCTGTGCGCTGCAGGCGGCAATGGAAGGATTTGAAGTTACTACTGTTGAGGATGCCTTGCCGGAAGCTGCGATTTTCGTAACCGCAACGGGTAACTACAACGTATTAACCGCAGAGCATATGAGCAGGATGAAGGACCAGGCTATAGTCTGCAATATCGGTCATTTCGATAACGAGATCGATGTTGCCGGCCTGGAGGCATTCACCGGTGTCGAAAAAGAGGAGATCAAGCCCCAGGTGCACAGATTCCGTTTTTCGGATGGTCGTTCCATCTACCTTCTCGCGGAGGGAAGACTCGTCAACCTTGGCTGCGCAACAGGTCATCCAAGCTTTGTGATGTCCAGCTCCTTTACGAATCAGTGCCTCGCCCAGATCACTCTCGCCGATGAGAGACCTGGAATTGGTGTTTATATGCTTCCGAAACTCCTTGATGAGGAAGTGGCGAGGCTCCACCTTGAGAAGCTTGGAGTAAAATTGACAAAAATGACTCCTGAACAGGCAGGCTACATCGGTGTTGACCTGGACGGTCCATACAAACCTGAACATTACAGGTACTGATCGTTCTTGAAACTGATGTGATGTCGGAGAATTTTGGGAATTTGTGTAAAAGCGGATAAGCAGAGTTTATGATTTCCGGTGACATTTCTCTGCTTATTCTCGCCGGTGGAGTATCCAGCCGTATGGGTTGTCCAAAGCACCTTCTGCCGGCTTTCGGCGGAACCATGATCGATCAGATCATAAGCCGTCTTGGGAATCTGTTCAGTGAAGTTATCGTTGCAGGCGGGGATCTTGACCTTAATAACAGTGCCAGGATCGTGGATGACATAAGATCTGAGCAAACACCGCTGGTCGGAATACTCTCGGGTATTAAGGCATCCGCAACCTCAAATGTTTTCGTGATCGGGTGTGATATGCCTTTCGTCAAGCCCGGCCTGATACATCTTCTCATCTCCAGGAAAGATGATACAAACGACATAGTGGTTCCTGTCATAAGAGGCTATTATGAGCCCCTCTGCACGATATACACCTGCAGTACTTCAGATAAAATTGAGCAGTACCTTGATTCCGACGGTAGAAAGGTAACGGGTTTTTTTCAGGCGGTGAGATTAACGGAAGTTCAGGAATCCGAGATAAAATTGTTCGATCCTCTCCTTGAATCATTTATTAATCTTAATACACCCAGCGACTATCGCGATTACTACATTCGTTGTTGCTGAAAAAGCCCGATCGGAGAGAATGTTATTCCCCTGCAAGGGTGAACTCGCTCTGCAGTATTTTATCTCCCCATGAAACGGGCTGATTTTGATAGAAAAGAGGGCGCCAGTTAAACTGATGCCCTCTTGATAAGAATCCCGGTATTCTGAAAAGTCTCCGTTACTTCTTCAGAAGGAATCTGTCCGCAGGACTGTTGACCCTCAGAGGACTTCTCCCCTTCGCAAGCTTCATATAGGGAGATATCATGGATGGAGTAGCGATTCCAAGAAGGGTACGTACGAGTTTTCTGTCAATTCCGTCCTCAAGCATATGAACTGCAAAACTGTGCCTGAGCCATCCCAGAGTTGCACGTTTGTCAATACCTATGGCAAGCATCGCTTCGGCGAAGGCTCTCTGGATAGTTCTGGGAGAAATGCAGTTGGTCTTGCCCCTGCCGGGGAACATCCATGGAGAATCATCGGTTCTGGTTTCGACGTAGTACCTGAGAATTTCAGAAATCGATTTTGCCAGTATTGTGTCCCTTATGAATTCACCATTCTGATCGTTCACATGGATCACCATATTGTCAAAGTCGACGGAACTCCTTTGCAGATGGGTAACCTCACCCACTCTCAATCCTGAAGAATAAATAAGCATGAGAGCCAATCTGTATTTCAGCTCGTGTACGTTGGCGAATATCTGGCTGATCTCATCTCTGCTGAAGATACCGTGCAAGGGCATCTTCTTTGAAATGAGACCGGGACCGGGGAAAGGATTCTCCTTTTTCAGTACATGTTTATACATGAATCTGATGGCACTCTGGGCCTGATTGATGTACGAAAGTGATTTTCCTTCATCAACAAGATCCTCAAGGTATTTTCTCAGTGTATCCTCATCCAGTTCAACCGTTCTGCTTCCGAATGTATTCTCAAGCCGTCGGATGTGAGACAAATAGCTGTTCGCCGTCTTGGGGCTGCGTCCAGCGGTTTTGAGTATTTTTCTGGTCTGTTCAACATAATCCGGCATTATTATTCCATCCTTTCTAATTTTTGTTATCCTGTATTCTACATAATAATAAGTCTAATTTATTCGTTAACTGAATTAATTTACCAAATGACTTTAAACATGTCAAGTTACTTAGTGATAAGAATCTGAATAAAACAGACTAAATCCATACAAAGGGAATATGTAATAGCTGCAATACAATCCGAAAACTGGTGGAAATGACCGCAAATTCCTGTTTCCGGCTGGATTTTGCTTCTGACCCTTGACATATTCATTTCATTGGTTGAAACTAATTACTTACTGATCTCTGAAGGGAGAATAATGATCCTCTTCCCGGGTATCTCACCGAAGATCATGTTGCGGGCTCTGTTCCCCTTCATTATCAGTGCTATCGCAGTTGCTGCTGTCATTGCAGCATACACCCACTATGTTGATGATCTTTGCTCTGAAGTACTGCGGATAGAACAGGAACAGGTCATCCGAACTGCAAAGAGCATAACAGGCATTTCAATGGATGATAGCATTGCCGTTGAAATGTTCAACCGCCGTCAATCTGAGGGATATGTCTATCTCGATCTGAAACCGGAATTCCTCGGTTCCTTCAACCTGAGCGAATGCACGATCGTATACTCGATACAGGATGATGCGTTCGAAACCGTTAACTTCGAGGAAGATTCTCTGGCCCGAAGCTCGCTGACCACTGGATCCCCGGTATTGCAGTATCTTGAAAGGGGCAAGGAAAACAGTCTTCTTGTTTTCTATCCTGTTATTGATTCATCCCGGAATACTTCTATTTCAAGGATGGTATTTGAGAATGTCCGGGGAGATGACAATGCCGGCAACAAATACAATTTCTATATGATCGCAGCCGCGGTGTTAGTACTGCTGATCCTGCCCGGTTTATTTTTGAAAATGGCCGATCTCCGAAGGCAGATTGAGAAAAACGGTTTCTATCATAGCGGTGACGAGGTGATAAGTACCGGTAATTCGGGAATCATGAATACCGACGAGTACCCGTCATCATTCCTTGAGGGGTATGAATTCCCTGCCCTGTTCAGGCTGGACAACATGGGCACAGTTCTTTACATGAATAATTCCGCTGAAAGACTGATCGATATCTCGAAGAATGATGTAACAGGTATAAGATTCAACGAACTGCCCTGTTTCTCGGGCGAGGATCAGGTTCTGATAGAGTACCCCGGGCAAGAAGAAGCGTTTGAAGTGATTATCGGTATTATCGGCAGTTCAGGCAGTTCGAGCAAAGCTGTTTTCAGGATTGAGATGCTCGGTGAAACGGGATACGCCGTATCGGTTAAGGACATCGGAGTTCAGGAAGATGAATCTTCTGAAGAAATGAAAATCCGGAGTGATTCGCAGCTGCGTGAAGAATCCGCAGGAAGCCTGTCTGACAGTGATCTTCAGCGTATCAGATCATACGTGGAAGAGGGGAGGACCCGGTTTGCAGAAAATCAGACCTTCCTTGATCATCTAAACGGCATATACGATCTTCTTTCAGGAAAGGAGAAGTATCTCGAAATACAGGATCAGGGCCAAGTTAGAACTATTGAGGTCTTTTCTGAACTCGATGCTATATCCGCAGCTTTAAATGATGTTCTTCCAGAAAGGGTATTAATAGAGCTGGATGTCCCTGGTTTTCTACCGGAGGTGGAATGCTCCAGAGAAAACTTCACACAGATAGTCAAGAACATGGTTTTCTATTCTCTTGAAACTACCAGCGGATCTGTAAGGATTAAACTCGGTGCAAGGGATGTCCCTTCACCGGTATCCGATTCCGTTTTCTCAGCGAACTGCGATAGAACCGTTTCCAGGTCAGTATCCATGAGCTTTACTGATGGAACCAGAATGCCTGTCGTTCTGAAAGAAGCTCTGCTTGATCCCGAGACTGATCTTTCCGGTATTCAGAGAGATTACGGTTCTCATATTTCATCGGTTGCAGCAGTTCTTTCAAAGCTTGACTGTCATCCTGTATTCACAGAAGGATCCACAGGTACTACCCTGAATATCCTCTTCCGTACCAGTGAAGACTACCTGTTTGATGTATCCGATTCGGAATCACTCCATAGGATAAGCCTCAGCAGTATCAAACTTGCTGTATGCGATGCCTCACGGGCTGTCAGGGAGAGTGTTTCCGATGTTCTTACAATGTACGGTATAGATGTTTATGCAGCCTCTGATCTTGAAGAAACAAAGAAGATGATTGCTGGTTCAGATGATCTCAAAGTTGATTATCTGGTGTTGGATCATTCTGCTGTCGATGAATCAATAGGAGATGCTGTATCAGAAATAAGAGCGGAGTTTCCCGATCTCAATATAATTCTCACTACAGGCTTTTCTTCTGACGTTGGTTCCATGCCGGAAAGCCCTGGATCAAAAGTCAGTATTCTTAGAAAACCCTATTCCACGGATGATCTGCTTAACATTATCGAAACGTTCGTGTCACCCGTGACGCGCCCCAAACACGATGAATAGAATCACAGG
>DAOWNO010000039.1 GCA_030642525.1 Candidatus Aegiribacteria sp. | reverse complement strand
TTGTGAAGGCGACAAGTGAACCGTCTGCTGCTGTTGTATGAATAGGAACAGAATTTGAAACGAGCAGGATGAATAGAATGGAATGCATTGCATACCTTCTGATGAACGGGAATAATTCGATTACATTCATCATAAGCGCACTATCTGTTGCGGTTCCAGGCCTTCATTGTGTTTGAAATCAGAAATGCGATTGTCAAAGGACCGACACCGCCTGGTACAGGTGTTATGGCTCCACAGATATCCTTCACCTGTTCGAAATCTACGTCTCCCCGGAGTCCTTCAGACGTGCGGGTGATACCAACATCGATCAGTGTGGATCCGGGTTTGACATATTCAGAATTTATGAAGTGAGGTTTGCCGAGAGCGGTGATCAGAATGTCGGCCTGTCTGCACAGACCTGGTAGATCCGGAGTATGCGAATGCGCGATAGTAACGGTTGCGTGCTCGCGGAGCAGCAGAGCTGCCATGGGCTTTCCTACGATATTGCTCCTGCCCACGATAACAGCGTTGACTCCGTCAATCCGTATTTCACTGTGTTTCAGAAGAGCAATTATCCCTACAGGTGTGCAGGGAAAAAGACCTTCTTCTCCACGCCAGAGTTTCCCGACGTTAACCGGATGAAATCCATCCACATCTTTAGATGGAAGAATTGACGAAGCAACTGTTTCATCCGAGATGTGTTCCGGAAGCGGAAGCTGACAGAGAATACCATCGATGGATGAATCCTGATTAAGACTTTCTATTTCCCGCAAAAGCCTATTCTCGGATACTGCTTCATCCAGATGGACAATTCTGCTGATGAGTCCAGCTTTTTCGCATGCTTTTTTCTTCATGGAGACATAAATCTGGCTGGCGGGATTATCACCAACGATAACGACGGCCAGCCCTGGAGGCCGACCGCCCGTCTTTGATATTTCTTCAGCCAGATTTCTCCGAACTGTTTTCGCGAATTTCCTGCCTGAAAGAATCATGGATATTCCTTTATCCTTTATTAATCGTCTTGATCTCAATTCTAGTGTAATCCTGGCGGTGCCCCCGAGTTCTCTCATAACCCTTTCGTCTTTTTCTCTTGTAGACGATTATCTTCCCGCCTTTGCCATGTTCGAGGATATTCGCTTCAACAGAAGCGTTTTTCACTATCGGGGTTCCAATTTCAATATCGGAGTCCTCCGCAAGCAGAAGCACTTTATCCAGTTTGACAGCA
Organism: Candidatus Aegiribacteria sp.; assembly: GCA_030642525.1. Classification (GTDB taxonomy): domain Bacteria; phylum Fermentibacterota; class Fermentibacteria; order Fermentibacterales; family JCC-6; genus Aegiribacteria. The sequence goes on along the minus strand of DAOWNO010000039.1, from coordinate 9,080 downwards.
CTTCCTTCTTCAGAATCAATCTTTGGGACATTCAGCTTCATTCCAGGTTCAACCCTGAACTGCAGTCCTCCTGTCTCTATTATCGCGTACAACTAGTCACCTCCATTATTAATGAATATCGTTACCATCGGGAAATCATGATTTCCCGGAACGGTCGTAGAGTCCAGTTATTTCTTCATGCATATCAATTGAGTAGACTCTGAATTCATCTACCCGTAACTGACTGTCTTCTCGAAACTCAATACTCAGATGAGAAATGGACGCTATATGATCCATTCTTTTCCCATCATTCTCGTGAAGATAGGCTGCAAGATCAGGATGTACTGAGATTACCAGATTCTTGTGCTTCTTCGTCAGTGATGCCCGTTCAATAAAACGTTCAAGTCGTGTCGCAGTGGACACGATCGACAGCACTCTTCCTGTTCCGCCACAACTCGCGCAGGGTTCGGACAATGCCTGGAAGACACTGGGTCTTACCCTTTTTCTCGTCATTTCAACGAGTCCGAGAAGACTGACCTGACATGTTTTTGTAGGAGAACGATCCCTCCCGAGTTCACTTCTGAGGGAATTCAGTACTTTATCCCGGTGTTCCGATGTATCCATATCAATAAAATCAATTACGATTATTCCGCCCAGATCCCGCAGACGCAGCTGACGCGCGACTTCCCTTGCGGCTTCCATGTTGGTTTTAAGAATAGTGTTCTCCTGTTTTTTTCTGCCGACATATCTTTTTGTGTTCACATCAATTGCAACGAGTGCTTCAGTGTGTTCGATGACAAGCGATCCGCCGCTTTTCAACGGAACTTCACGAGCCATGATTCCAGATATCTCCTGCTCAATTTTGAAGTGATCAAAAATAGGGTTCTTCCCCCGGTAGTATTTGACCTTACCCATTATATTGCTGTCAAATGTCTTCAAATATTTTCTGGCATCTCTTGCCACCTGTTTTGAATCGGTTACGATAGAATTCGTATCAGTAGTGACAAGATCCCGCATGGTCATTGTTATAACATCGTGTTCCTGGTGGAGAAGCGCCGGAGCCTTGCTCTTAAGTGCCACCTGGCCGACTTCACGCCACCGATCGATTGTCCTGCTCATATCCGACCGGAATGCTTTTTCGTCATGGGAAATCCCTGCCGTTCTTGCGATAATTCCATATCCGGGCATAATAACACTGGATATGATCTTTCTCAGACGTCCTCTTTCACGCCTGTCAGTGATTTTCCGGGATACTCCTGTAACAGTTTCACCTGGCATGCTGACTATGTATCTTCCTGCTATGGAAATCCTGGTGCTGACCCTGGCTCCCTTTGTTCCTATAGGTTCTTTGGTTACCTGAACAAGAATGTCCTGCCCTTTCCTTAGAACCTTCTCAATGGAATCATGTACTTCTTTCGTAACCAGAGGAGTACCGTTCGCCAGGGATCTGGCAAATTTCTCGGTGTCATTTGCGCTTGTTCGAATATCACTGACATGAAGGAAAGCACTGCGTTCCATTCCGATATCGATGAAAGCAGCCTGCATACCGGGAAGAACAGCATTAATCTTCCCAAGGTAAATATTTCCCACCTGCCTGCGTTCGCCGGTGCCTTCAACAATAAGTTCCATGAGTTTCTCATCCTCAAGAACCGCAATTCTTGTTACTTCGGGATGAGAATTAATTATAAAATCAATTTTCAAAAAATTTCTCCAGATCTTCACTGTGACTTCTCAACGATATTCCCGTATCAGAAGTCACATATAACTTTGTTCGTCGAATTCGGGCAGGATAATCAAGAATCCGGTTCAATAATAAGTCCGGACGCGATTCCTTACTGCCTGTTTCTGTTACCAGTTCAACGAAACTTCCATTTTTTACTTCTACGCTCAGAACAGGATCAAGATCCTGCAGAGAGGTAGCAATTTTATTCGCAACTTCAGGAGTCCATTCTATATCTCCTGACCGTGCAACATATTCAGCCGCAACTATATTCACATTTGGATCACAATCAATGATCCGGATGAGCCATGTTTCTTCTACTCTGAATCCATCAGGAAGAACTCTATTAAGAAGCTTTAGAGGATCCTCCAGCGGTTCCTCTTCAAGCTGCATATCAACATATTCAGCAACGCTCTCCATTCCAAGAGGAAGAGCTGGTCCAAAATGCATTCTCGGTCTGCTAACATAACCATCTGAATAGGAAACAGGCAAATCAGCCCGTCTGACAACTCTGCCCCACATCCTGACCAGATCAAGATGGCTTGAGAACCGTGCAAGTCCGGTTTTTGAATATCGTATCCTGAGTGCAGCAAAAGGTTCCTTCGACTTTTCATTAATTCCAGGCTCAGTCACGGCAGTCTCATCCAGCCCGGGAGGATCTCCAGGACATGCTCCGCATCCTGTGCATCCGTACTCCCTGCAGTCAGGAGTGGGTGTCTCCTGAAAATATCTCTCAAATTCAGAGGCTATATATTCCCGTGAAACACCTGTTGAAATAAAATCCCACGGGAGTCGATCTCCAGGCTTTGATCCCCTGTGTACTTTTTCGAGAAGCTCGTTGTACTCAACCAGCAGTTCTTTCCAGATATCCCATCTGAAATTGTCTGACCATGCATCGAATCTGGCTCCTCTTAGAACTGCCTTCTCGAGCATGTCCGCGGATTCTCCATCATCTCCTAGTGAAAGCAACGCTTCCACAGAAGCAACTTCAGGGCTGTTCCAGCTTATGGATACCGATCGACCGCAGATTTTTCGAACCAGACCGATTCTTCTCGATAGCTCCTCAGAAGACATTTGAGCTGCCCACTGCAGCGGAGTATGAGCCTTGGGCACAAAAGGTGACAACGCTACCGTCACACTCTTCCGTGGATTGCGCCCGTACTTCCTGGCTATCCTGCCGATTTCGGTTGCTATCTTACCGATCGCTCTGACATCTTCCAGTGTTTCCCCCGGAAGACCAACCATGAAGTAAAGTTTTACTCCTTTGGCTCCTATCCTGAAAATAGTATCGGCAGCCTTCAGAATAACTTCATCTGCAAGTGGTTTATTTATCTTTCTTCTGAGCGATTCACTGCCAGCCTCCGGAGCCATCGTTATTCGTCCGGTAATATCAGCACAATCTCCAAGCCTGCCGAGGGTATCCGGTCTCAGTGACGGTTTGCCAAAAGAAGCATGATGCTTCGCGCAGATGGTATCCATCCCTGCAAGCAACTCGGGAAGCCGGGAATAATCTGAAAATGACAATGTCAGCAATCCTTCCTTTTCCCATCCGGTACACTTTTGAATCGAATCCATCAATTCAAGAATCTCCGAAACAGATCTTTCCCTCACCGGTCTGTTCAGCTGAGAAGCCTGGCAGAATCTGCATCCCCTGGTGCAACCCCTGGCGATTTCAACAACCGCACGGTCCTGACATACACGCGAAAGCGGAACCAGCTGCTTTACGGGAGCCCATTCCCTGCGCAGGTCACTGACTCTCTGCAGCTCAACAGGCTTTTTTCCGATACCCGGAATGAATACACCGGGAATTTCGCTGACACGTTCAAGGCGGAAGGAACGTGTTCCGCTGCCTGAAAGAATCTCAAAAAGCTCAACGGCTTTTTCTTCAGCCTCTCCAAGAAAAACAACATCGGCAAAAGGCGCCAGGGGCAGAGGATTGGCTATACCTCCCCCGCCAAAGAGTATGATCGGTGAATTCTCATCTCTTTCACTGCTTCTGAGAGAAACACCCATTCTTCCGATCAAATGAAGAACGTTTGTGAAAAGTGCTTCAGAAGGAATACCAAAACCGGCCACTCTGCTATTCCGAACCGGGTCCCCGTGTTCAAGATCTGCCCAGTCAAGCCCTTCTCTGTCAAGAACCTCATCCATATCAGGAGCGGGACTGAATGCACGTCTTACATCGAACTTCTCACTCGAAACAAGTACATGACGAAGTATAGAAAGACCAAAATTAGACATCCCGAGTTCGTAAATATCCGGATAGACAAGTGTAACCCTCGGTTTATCCTTCAGAGAAAACTCAAGATTCCATTCCCCACCGGTATATTGCTGGGGTCTTCTTATTTCATGAAGAAATTTTTCGTATGGATGAACGTATGAACTCAAACCTGGTCCAGCAGATTAATGTTCTGAGAAACAGGGTTCGCAAGCAAACCTTGATCCCGATAAGAAGTAACAGTCAGCGCAAGTGTTCTTTCCCTGGCTTCAGTCAAGGAAGTACCTGAAGGATATCCGAGTCGCCAGAGAACTGAATACATCACTTTCTCAACTTCATATCTATTACGTCTGAGAATATCAGTCCAGTTCTCGGAGATACTGTCGACTTTGTCGGTAACAAGCACTTCCGTCCAGATAAGTTCTTCTCCCCCGGAATGAATAGAACCGCTTCCGCCCGTAAAGCGCCAGGACTGTTTGTTGGGATTCACGATATCATGAAAATGCGACACGATTTTTTCAACAGTTTTCTTTCCATCCAGGGGTCTGATGAACTGCCAGTAATCGTATCTTTCCAGCATGCCCGGACATATGCCCGGATTGATCCGCTTTAATGTCGACAGGGCGGTCATCGCCGCAGGATCAGGCGCCTTCAACCTGACCACTATCGATATATCTGTCATACATCCTCCCTGGAAATAAGCTCGAAATAGTCGGCAAGGCTTCTGAAGAACAGTGCTCCTGGTCCGCTCGAGGCAGCAAGCGCAGGATCATGGTTCAGGGAGGTCCGGCGGTCACCCCATGCTCCCGGTATCCATGGTGGAATCTGCCACATCCAGAACGCCCTCTCCGGGTGAGGCATCATGGCAAGGATGTTACCTTCCTTATTCATAATTCCCGCAAGATTCATGAATGAACCGTTAGGATTCACAGGATAATCAGAGATTTCAACTCCGTTCTCATCACAATATGTAAGCGCCATACATTCACTTACTCGATGATTATCCTTTTCCGCGAAAACAAATCTTCCCTCAGCATGCGCAATAGGAACGGGAATAGCGCTGTTTCCAATCATTCCCAACCATGGAGAAACTCTCAATGCTCTTGCATTCACCCGGAGAAATAACCATCTGCTCAGATAACCGCTGCGACCATGAATATGGTTGGCAGCCAGAGCTGATTCTATTCTTCCATTCTCCCATCCTGGTACGAGTCCGCTCTCGACAAGTATCTGCGCACCGTTACAGATGCCCAGAACCGGTTTACCGGACTGTGCTTCATTGAAAACCAGATCCATGATCTCTTCTTTCGCTGCGACAGCTCCGGCTCTTACTCTGTCCTGGAAAGAGAATCCCCCGGGCAGAATGAACGCGTCGGGGGCTGAATCAGAAAGCTCCTTCCACTGATTCCAGCGGAATATCGCGGCATCCATTCCCGAATCCCGCACAACTGAAGCGGTTTCATACTCACAGTTCGATCCGGGAAACTGCAGAACAGCCACGAGAGGTCTGTTTTTCATTCCGGCAGCTCCTCTCTCCAGATAATCCTGTCGAGCAAAGTACTGTACTCCTCCAGTACTTCTGAAAGATTCAGCTTCCAGGTTTCAGAGGAGATCGAGAAATCATCTGCAACTTTTCCAATCGCTGTGGCGAAATCCGGCTTATCAGATATGTCTTTCCAGTCCTCAGGTGACATTTCTATGAGATATCCGGGAGTTTCTGAATAGAGGAAAACGGGGTCAGTGAAACCTTTATCAAAAATCACACCTCTCCTCGCATCCTTTCTTGTGGCCAGTGCCATTTCAACTGCAGCCATGACAAGACCACCTTCAGATATATCGTGAACCGACTGTGAGATTCCGGCTTCTGCACAATCGAGTACGAATCGCGCCATCTCGTACTCGAGATCTCCTCGGAAAAGCGGAACCTTTCCGCCTGAATGTTTGAGACATGAACGATAGTAAAGACTCCCGCCAAATTCATCCTCTCTCGGGCCAATCAGAACAATGATATTTCCCGAAGTTTTCAGTGACAGGTCTGTTGCTCTGGTGAAATCGTTCAGCCTCCCGAAAACCGCCACAATCGGCGAGGGCGGGATCGATCCACCTGATGATGACTGATTGTAAAAACTCACATTACCGGATACTATGGGAAGCGGATGTTCTCCCTCGCTTTCCAGTCCGAGATTCCTGCAGGCGTAAGCGATTCCTTCAACTCCCCTGCGGAATTGCCAGAATACATCCGGTTTCTCCGGATTGCCGTAATTCAGGCAGTCCGTAGCGGCAATCGGAACAGCGCCTGTTGCCACAACATTTCTTACCGCTTCACCGACAGCATGTGCTCCGGCAAGAAACGGTTCAAGCTGACCAAACCACGGATTCCCATCACCTGAAACCGCAAGCCCCGCTGTACATCCTTTAATCGGAACGGTTACACAGGCATCAGCTTCTCCCGGCCTGAAATGAGTTTTCCCCTGTACTTCGCTGTCGTAATAACTCCATATGGGAGATCTGCTTGCTCCATCAAGCGAAAGCAGCATCTTTTTCAGATCGGAAGGAGGATCAACCGGGCGACTGTCAGGTTCTGTCAAAGGAACAGGGGATGGTTTCCATTCCCTGTCGTAAACAACACCCTCTGTTATGCAGTGAACAGGCGCAAAGGCAACCTCAGTACCTCTGTGAACAACTTTGTAAACAGGTTCTTTTGTGAACCTTCCTATTATGGAGGCTCCGCCGCCGGGAAACAGACGGGGTAATTCAAAGCTGATGTTGTAAATATCGAGAATTTCCCCGGCAACACTCTCGGGGACGGCAAGTCCGTATCTTTCCTGTGTTTCAGCGCAGGCGATCACTTCAGGCGGAAGCCCTTGAATTGAGACGGGCACCTCGTCCAGATCCACATGAATGCCAAGTCCGCCATGAGCTGCAAGTTCACTGGTTACACACGCAATTCCTCCGGCACCAAGATCCTTGAATCCAAACGGTATTTCTTTCTCGAAAAGCATATCCAGAACCACCCTGTTTGCCTCGGAAAGTACCCTCTTGAGGAAAGGATCAGCAACCTGCACCGCACCCTTCTCCGTTGCATCCGACAGATCAGCTGAAGCGAAAGTGGCTCCTCCGAATCCCGTATCATCCGTAGGCTTTCCCGCCAGAATCAGTACATACTGTTCCGTGTGAGCTTCCTCCGGAACGAAGCTGTGCGCAATTCTGTCGTGTCTGACAAACCCCAGAGCAACCACATTTACAAGACAGTTATCATCGTAACCTTCATGGAACCGGGTATCGCCGCCAAGATTTGGCACACCAAGCGCATTTCCGTATTTCCATATACCCTCAACCACTCCACGGCAGATTGCCCTTGCTCCCTCACCGGAAACACCGGTGGGATCTCCAAACCGGAGAAGGTCAAGAGATCCGGTTACCTTCGCCCCCATACAGTAAACATCTCGCACAATCCCGCCTATTCCGGTAGCAGCACCCTCCACGGGAAGAACCTGGGAGGGATGATTATGGCTTTCGTGTGCAACGACCAGATCCCACTCAACGGAATTAAAGGTACAGAATCGCACGATTCCGGCATCTTCCCCGGGTCCTACAACAACATTGGAAGCCTCCGTCGGCAGCTGTCTCAAAACAGATTTTGAGCTTTTATAGGAGCAGTGTTCACTCCACATCGTATCGAACAGGTGCAGTTCCAGGGGTGTCGGCATTCGACCGACATATCCGGCCAGTTTCTCTGCTTCAGGGAGGGTCATCGCAAGATTGCGTTCTCTGATAACTTTCTTAAGCTTATCTCTGAGATCCATCGATACCTTTCAGTTAATAATCAGGAATATGCAGATATTCGCATATCTCATTATAAAGGTCATCCAGCAAGCTGTTTCCTGTCATTTGCCAATCGACGAAATGAATGTTTTCTGCTCAAGGCTGCTTAATACACTCTCAACTGAATCACTGTTCCCGGATTCAACTATAAGATATCTGATCCTGACGTTACCCAAATTGTCTCCGGTATCGTTTTCCAGTTTTGGAAGATCATCAAGCAGGCGCTGCATAACGTTCTCCATGCCTTCAATACCTGTACCGGGCAGAAGAATGATAAACTTATCAACACCGGTTCTCAATCCGGCATCGATGTTCCGCATGGTCGCTTTGAGATGGTTGGCAGCAATGGACATGAACTCTCTGGCACGAAATCTGTCATCGATGCCGCCACGTTCAATTACCAATTCCACTACAGCCAGAGGGCTGTCAAATCTTCTGACTCTCTCAAGCTCCTGAGTAAGAGTCGGTTCGAGCCTTCCCTTGCCCGGAAGGCCTGTATCAGGATCCATATCGGCAGCGGATTCAAACCTGCCAAGAAGTCGAATCCCCTCTAAGGCGGCCGCTCCAACAGCAGCAATCGCAACCAGTCTTTCCCTGGGAAGAGTTGATTCTATCGGAATATCAACCAGACATATCACTCCGTACAGCACACCCTGACACACCATAGGCGCAGCAAGATCGGGCAGGAAGTTCGGAATCGCAGTTCTCTCAAGCCGCTTCTTCGTAAGTTCGCTTTCTTTGTCAAGATTTTTCTTTTCAAAAACCAACCCGGTTTCCGCTGTAAATCCTACATGTCCATCACCGACATTGACCACGAGAGGTTGTTTGAGAATATCTCCGAGTCCTTCAGTATGCACAAGTCCAAGTTTACCTCCCCGGACATCAGCCAGGAATACTGCAATGCGATCACATCCGGTAAGTCTGTGCATGGCTCTGGCAAGAAGTTTAGCAAGTTCATCCGGAGTTCTCGCCGCGAGCACCTGTTTTACCAGCTCAGGAAACAGTACAGCAATATCCCGGTGTTTCTTTATCTCAAGATCGTACCTCGTATGTCTGGCATCAGCTTCCTGCTTGTCATAACGAAGAGAAGTAATATCATTCTTGAGCACACTGATTCGTTCCTCGTTACTAATTGCGTTTTTCCTGCTTTTCGCGATCATAATCAACCACACCAACAATGCCCCTGCGAAAACCCCCACAAGTATTTCGATCACCATCTATATCACCCTCCCCGTTAATCATTCGTCTGCCGGTAAAAGACCGAGCCTACCAAGAGTATTATCCTCATTTCGAAGGTGATATTCAAGGACACATCTCTCAGCGATTTCATCACCGGAT
>DAOWNO010000199.1 GCA_030642525.1 Candidatus Aegiribacteria sp. | reverse complement strand
GTATATCTTCGGCACATTCTGGATTCTATAGCGAGGATTGAGAATTACCTGCGGGAAGTAGATGAAAGCAGATTCATGAGTTCCGATCTGCTTCAGGATGGTGTTATCAGGCAGATACAGATAATCGGAGAAGCTTCAAAGCGTATTTCTCCAAGTCTCTGTGTCCAGTATCAGCAAATCCCCTGGCAGGATATGGCGGGAATGCGAAATAAACTAGTTCATGATTACTTGGGAGTTGATGCCAGCTTGGTGTGGATTACTGCTACGGAGGATCTACCAGCATTAAAGGAACTTATTACTCACGTACTCTCAGAATTGCCAAAATAGTCCTATCCGGAAAACCTGGAAGTGTGTCAAAGCCCATGCAACCTGTGGAAAAACCCCAGACCCCCGCCTGTTCCGCTGGAACTTGTCTGCGAACAACGCACAGAGTACATTCCTGGAAGGATGATGTTCTCAAAATAGAGGTAAGATGAGCTTTCAGCAAACCGGTTTCACAGGAGCATTGTGTCCTGATACTGAGTCTACAGTTCACATCTACCGGCAACGATGTTTGACTGCTGGTGTTTCGGTCAGTATGATTATTTTGAGGAACAGATATTGAGAAATTGGGAGAAGTAAAACAAGCATTGAGCAAATTGGAGCATGACTGGAAATCGACTTTCCAATTGCTTAACACTTTTTGGAGGTACAATTTCATGTTGAAGAAAACAATTCTGACAGTTTTCATTCTGGTCATATTCACGAGCATTGCAATTGCTGACCAGGAAACGCTCTACCCGACTGATGATGCCGATGTTTGGGAATACATTCCTGATTCTAATAGAGGCACGGAACAAAGTTTCCAGGTCGCTTGTTGTGGCGCCGGATATTGGAGGAATTCTCTTATCAAATTTGACCTGTCGTCCTATTCAGGGGCGACTGTCAACAGCGCTACTCTGCGTTTATGGGTTTATAGTTCATTTGGTGATTTCCCGACGGATAACATCTTTATTTCCCGGAATGACGCTGACTGGGACGAGTTGGCCGTAACCTGGAATAACAAACCTGGTATGATTGAGCATGGTTCCATAACCGCACCATCAGCCTATGACTGGTGGGAGATAGATATATCGTATCAGGTGCAGGATATTCTGGATGGGACGAATCCTAACTACGGCTTTCAAATATATCAGGACGATACAGATTATGCGGGATTTTCTATGAGAACGAAGGAAAGTACGATCGATCCGGAGCTGGTATTGGACTATACACCAGCTGCTCTCCAGTCCACGACTTTCGGCAGGATAAAATCTCTATTTTAATTGGTGTTGAATTGAGAAGAAATACTACGAGAATAAGGGTCATCATAGATTCTTGTTGAGATGGACGTCTTCGAGGAGAATGCCATAATTTCCGGGAATTTGGTAAACTGGCGGAGGGGGTGGGATTCGAACCCACGGACTCCACATAGGGAGTCAACGGTTTTCGAGACCGTCCCGTTCAACCGCTCCGGCACCCCTCCACGGGACGAGAATATGCCTTGAGGAATTAATTTCAGCAAGTGGGTTTAATATTGGCTGATTAACATCTGGAACAAGAATAGCCTATTCTTTTTATATGAATAGATATTGCTGACATCAAACAGCTATAAAGTTATAGTTCCGTAAATTCCATAAATTCTAAGGAGAAGTCAATTAAATAATCCAGGTGTGCTCTTTGCCATTCTGGTCATAACATTGCTTATGGCTTCCTGCATGCCTGAGGATAAGGTCCCGGGTTCCGGTCCGGATTTTACAACAGAACTGCGGGTGGCTACCGGTTGTACTTATCGATTATGACCGTTGTATAAATAGCGGCCAGTGCTTTATTCAGTGTCATTAGTACGGGCTCTGGTCAATTATGAAAGAGGTGGTAGAGGAATGAAAGTAATCATTCCAGCGGTTCTTCTAACAATGGTGTCCATGGTTGCAGGTTCGCTTACCTTTTCGCAGGATTCCGGCGGAAGCGTTATCCAGTGGGACCCGATTGAATCCACCTACGAATCTCTTATTATCCGCTGTTCGAAGACAGTGTGCGAAGAGGAAGAACCCGATTGGGGAGTAGTTCTTGCGACTGTATATCCCGATTCCAGCGGAGGATTTCCTGTTTCGGTTCAGATTCCGGGAGCCTTTGTTGTTGATCCGGAAAAATGCATTGCGTGCGGAGTGTGCATAAACAGATGTCCTACGGACGCAATAACGGAAGATACGGACGGAAAAGCTGTTATAAATCCTGATCTGTGCATAGCCTGCGGAATATGTGCGAACGTATGTCCGGTGGGTGCTATTTTCTCTCCATCATCGGATTTGTATTATGGCCTGTTCGGGGTAAATGAGGAAGGTGTAGAAGAGTTCATCCAGGGATCAGTTAAATGAACGGGAGAGCGGTCACTGTAGCCTTGTAATCCATGAAAGGTATTCCCAGGAAGACAGTACCGGCATTGTTCCAGGGGTACTGAATTCGTACAGCAGTACAGATGTAGACCTTACCGTTGAAGCCGGGCCTGTAACTATAAATCCTGAAGTTCGCTGGACTGTTCCCCTTCGGAGTGTTCAACCTGTGATATTCCTCATTAGATTAGCAATGTTGCAATATTCGATGTTTCATGTTTTTTAAGGAGCAAATATGTCAGATAGAGTTTCGTGCGGTTATTCGGGCCCAAAGGTCAAGTCCGATTGCAGGGTTTTCTACGAAATAAGTGATACTGAACTCAGTATTGTTGTAAGTGAAGAGAAATCCACCACTATCCTTGAGGACGCGATTCGGAAGACCGCTGAACGAATCGGTATTTTCAGAGGCATCGTAGAAGTTGAGAACAGCGGAGCGGCTCCATTCGTAGCGGCAGCGCGATTTGAAGCTGCCGCCAGAGAAGTGCTTGGAAACGATTTCCCATCTCTTCCTCCTGCCCGGAATATTAAACCATCAGGAAAGAATATACCGCGGAGATCAAGACTTTACGTGCCAGGGAATCGCCCGAGGTTCATGGAGAAAGCTCTGACTTCGGAAGCGGACGGAGTAATATTGGACCTGGAGGACAGCGTATCGCCCGACAGAAAACTGGAAGCAAGAATTATGGTCGCACATGCACTGGCGAACCTTGATTTCGGCGGAATGGAAGTAATGGTCCGCATAAATCAGGGGGAATATGCTATCGATGATCTCGACTGGATTGTACCCCAACCTGTTCAGCATATACTTATTCCAAAGGTTGAAATTGCCGATCAGGTTTCCGTGATCAGGGATATGGTGGAAAAAGTCTCAGAACTCTGTGGCCGGGAATCCGGAATATGGCTCATGCCTATAATAGAAAGTCCCCTTGGAGTGTTCAATGCCCTGGAAATTGCCAGGTCAGTCCCCGAAGAGACGGCAGCTTTAACACTTGGACTGCAGGACCTTTCCGCCGAGATGGGAGTTACGCCTACAGCCGGGGGAACGGAGAGTTTTACCGCCAGAAGCCTGATCGTACTGGCAGCGAGAGCCGCAGGTCTTCAGCCCATAGATACAGTTTACGCGGATGTAAAGAACGAGGAAGGACTCATGGAATCGGTTAACCGGGCAAAAGAACTTGGTTTTGTCGGAAAGGGATGTATTCATCCGCAGCAGGTATCAATAATCAATGAGGCATTCATGCCCGATAAAGCATCACTGAATAATGCCAGGAAGATAGTTCTGGCTATGAAACAGGCTGCCGCCGAAGGATTGGGAGCCATTGCTCTTGGTTCAAAAATGATTGACCCTCCAGTGGCGAAGCAGGCTCAGGTAGTTGTAGATAATGCCATAAGATTGGGTTTGATCTCGGTTAACTGGCAGGAAGAGGAGATGGAATAATGCACTGTCCAAAATGCCATGATGTAGAATTGAAGGCTGTGGAGCTTAAGGGAGTGAGAATCGATACCTGTCCTGTCTGCGGAGGAAGCTGGTTTGACAGGAATGAACTAAGGCAGGCAAGGAATAAAGCGGACAGCGACCTCGCCTGGATGGAGATCAATCTCTGGAAGGAAACCGAGGGATTTCATGTGACAAGGGAATCTGTGCAATGTCCCTCGTGTGGCGAAAAAATGGCTTCAGTTGGTTATGCTGATACGGGGGTTCAGATAGATTACTGCATGAAATGCGGCGGAATCTGGCTGGACAAAGGTGAATTTTCCGGAATTGTAAAAGTACTTGAGCATGATATCGACAACATGACGGCTTCGGATTACCTGAAGCAAAGCGTACAGGAAATTGAGGAACTGATAAGTGCCAGTGATGATTTCGGTGAAGAATGGAAGCACTTCAGAACAGTTATGAAATTACTTGAATATCGCGTGCTTGCAGAACACAGAGCTCTGGCCCGCATAATAGAGAACTTCAGGAGCCCCTTCGCCTGATTTAATTCACATGGGCCCGGATTCTGAACATCAAAGGTACATATTTTTACTCAGTCTCGTTTTTCACCTTTACGCTTGCAAGAATATCTCCAACTATTGGAAGAATAATTATAAGCAGCCAGCCGAATACGAATTCCTGGGAACGAATAGCGAAACTGCCGTAAGGAACAGCCCTTTCCTGAATTTCGCTGAATATCATCCAGAGTATTCCCATTGGAATTATCCACCTTATACAGATGTTCCACC
>DAOWNO010000126.1 GCA_030642525.1 Candidatus Aegiribacteria sp. | reverse complement strand
CTGTTCCTGTTCGCTCGGGGAATTAACCTGCATATTTCATCAGATTGTACACTGATCGAAATCAGAATTCAGTATCTTATTACTGATGGGAGATGTATGTCTGATTGTAAAAGAAAATACCTGTGGTTTATTCTGATAACTGTACTGTCTCCAGCTGTTAATGCTCAGTGGTATTCAACTGCTGATCTTCCCGATGTTCGATGGTGTCCGGCATGCTGTGCGCATAACGGATACGTGTACACTATCGGCGGCGAAAAGATGGGCACCGGCCGTAATAATGTATGGTATTCGGAAATACTTGAAGATGGATCGCTGGCAGATCCATGGCTGTCAACGACTGGTCTTCCCGGCGGGCGAATGTATCATGGCTGCTTTGAATATAATAACTACATTTTTGTTCTTGGCGGATGGGGCAGCGGCAGCTACAGAAGCGATGTATGGTCTGCCGGGATACAGGCGGACGGATCGGTTGGCTCCTGGATTTCAACGACTGATCTGCCTTCACCCAGAAGCGGTTTCAACATGGCGGTCTGCAACGGGTATTTGTATGTAATAGGAGGTTATACTGGAAGCGGCGATCTTACTGAAGTCATATATGCTCAGAAAAATGAAGATGGAACAATTGGAACATGGGAATCAACCACAAGTATGCCGGCATCGCGCAGATGCTGTCGTTGCTTCGCTTACAACGACAATCTTTATATATCAGGCGGGCACAGCAGCTCGCTTACATACTACGCTGATATATGGTTCGCGCAATCAAATCCCGATGGGACGATAAATGCCTGGACGTCTACAACGCCGCTGCCTGCGGTATCCGGGTTGCATGGCTGCTGCGTAGAGAATGGAAATGTTTACATCACAGGCGGACAGAATATCAGCTCTTACTACAATTCAGCAAGTACTGCCGGCATACAGATGTCCGGACCGCTGGATCCATGGATTTCATTTCCCGACATACCCGAGGTGCGTTCGGGGCATGGATATTGTTCCTATGACGGCTATCTTTACATTATCGGCGGTACGAACTGGAGCGGTAATTTAGAGTCGGTTCGATATGCACATACTTCATCAGTAGGGATTGCTTCCCCGGAATTTTCAATACCGACAGGGGCTCAGTCCCTTCAGATATCACCTAATCCTTTCCACGGTTCGACAAAGTTTAATTATTCACTTTCAGAACCCGCACATGTCATTATCCGTATCTATGACTGTTCCGGAAGGATGATAAGGAATCTGACTGATGGAGAGATGAATGTCGGTGAACACAGTGTCTTCTGGCATTGCAGAGATGACAACTCCAACGATGTTCCGCCTGGAGTCTACTACTACAGTCTGAGTATCAATTCCAGTGTATTTACAGGCTGCATAGTGAATTTGAAATGAGTTTAATACGCGATAGCAGATAATGTCCCGGCAATTACCGATAACCCATTCTGCACCGTCACCCCTGCGCTAAACAGGACAACCAGAAAAAAAGCGCAATCGCGAGGGTTGCCCCTACTTAACATTAGGGAAAATTAGGAAATATAATCCTAATATGCAACAACAATTAAAGCTGATATCACGACCGCGACTGATAGGTAAGATGCTACAATATCTGGATGAAGCACCAGTTACAGTATTACTTGGTGCCCGTCAGACAGGAAAAACTACTCTGGCACAGATGGCAATCAATATCATAAAAAACAAAAATGAAACCGAAGTTCATTATTTTGATCTGGAACGGGCAGCCTCACGTGCAGCATTGGCAACCCCTGAAATTACGCTGGAACCATTACAGGGTCTGGTGGTAATCGACGAGATACAGCGACTGCCACAGCTTTTTGAGACTCTGCGCCCATTGGTTGACAGATCTGGTGAGTTCGCACGTTTTCTTGTTCTGGGCAGTGCTTCACCTGAACTGGTTCGAGGTGTGTCTGAATCATTGGCTGGACGGGCCTTATTCATACAGGTTCCCGGTTTTGCTCTTGATGAAGTGGGAACCGGTGCACAGGATGCTTTATGGATCAGGGGTGGTTTTCCACGATCATGGTTGACTTCATCGGACAAGGCAAGCTGTCGCTGGCGGAATGCATTTATTGTCACATTCTTGGAGCGAGATATTCCGCAGCTCGGATTCAGAATCCCTTCTGAAACACTCCGTCGCTTCTGGACAATGCTGGCACATTATCACGGGCAGATATGGAACGCATCGGAACTGGCGCGTTCACTCGGAGCATCTCCGAAGACAGCTTTATATTATAGAGACATCCTGTCCGGAGGTTATATGCTGCGAGTGCTTCCTCCCTGGTATGAAAATCTGAAAAAACGGCAGGTCAAGTCACCTAAAACTTATATTCGTGATAGTGGGATACTGCATACTTTATTAGGAATAGCGGACTTGATCTCATTACGTTCGCATCCGGTTTATGGTGTATCCTGGGAAGGGTTTGCCATTGAACAGGTTCTTTCCATTCTTGGATCGGACGAAGCTTATTTCTGGAGTACCCAGCGAGGCGCCGAGCTGGACCTGCTTCTTTTCCGTAATGGTATGCGATGGGGATTTGAGTTCAAATGCAGCGATGCTCCATCTATGACAAAATCAATGCATATCGCTCTGAATGATCTTTGCCTGAAACGGCTTTTCGTCATTTATCCGGGGAAAGAACGTTACGGACTTCATAATAAAGTTGAAGCGCTTCCATTATCCGAATGTTCAGATCTAGCCCGGATATTTCATCAGGTTCCGTAGCGAGATGGTGAAAAAGTGCTCGAACCTCTGATGTTCTATCATGTTCGTTACGAAACAGAGCAGATGCTTCCGTAGACAAGGAAGATCGAATGAGTCTGACGATGTATACAGGAGTCATATGCCTGTTACAGTAAAAAATCCCAGTAGAATATGAGGGATATAACAAGGTATGCGAAGGAGAACGATGCAGACGTATTATATATACTTCAAGGAAGTTCGACTGAGCATAACGCAGTATGCGAGTGTCTTATTTGTCATAGTAGTAGAAATCCTGATGGAATATGCGGGCTGACCCGGACAGGTCCGAAGGAAACAATTTAACAGAGGAGTAAGGTAGTATGCTATTCAGCGGATCACTAAATCGAATATTCTGTTTACTGCTTGTACTATGCCTGCTTTTAAGTGGTTGCATGAGTTCCGACAAAGACAGATACAACCGTATATGGAATATCGCTCACGAAGAAGGACGGTATGAAGATGCTGTTTTTGAATTCACTGCTTTCATTGAAGAGCGGCCTGTAAGCGAGTGGACGACATATGCCAGGCTTCATCTGGGAGACTGCTATCTCAATCTGGGCAATGAAGAAAAAGCCAGGGAGAGTTTCGAGTCAATTGTTGAAATTAATTGGGACCAATGTACGACAAACCAGGCCCTTGGTTGTCTTGAACATTTGAACAGCTTTCATGAAACTCGATACCCATTGCATAACTCCGGCAGATGCCCTATTTGCAAATAGGGGTCAGGCACCCATTCTTGTATTATTATACAATTAGTTTATATTATATATGATAAATATTAGATGAAGATGAGGAACTGATAGTATAGACTTTTACCGTCGTACAGAATTCGGTTGATCTGCAGATCTGAATAGATAGCGATTGAAAATCCTGTCCGGCATTCTATTTACTATTTTAACCAGACAGGCTATTACCAGCCACGTGAATCCGAATCTGGCCAGTAGCACTCCCGTTATGCTCCCCCCCAGAGACATCATCAGAAGTGTATCTTCCACAATGGCGTGGGAAAGTCCCATCAGTGACATGGAGAAGAAGACATCCTTCGAGGAAAGCCTTCCTGAAGAGATGTCTCTAATTATCAGACCTCCTCCATAGGATATTCCCAGCACCATTCCCAGTATGGTCACGGTAGTTGCTGATTTCCCTATTCCCATTGAAGTCAGAATCGGATCAAGCAGTTTGCTCATAATCCTTGTTATTCCAAGCCTGTCCAGGATTTTCATGAGGATGATCAATCCGAGTACAATCAGGAAGATGATAAAGAGATTTTGAATCTGAGATAGAGCCCACGAGGATAGCGTACTGTCAGTTGGAGCGGCTTCCCAGAAGATTCTGCCTTCATCCTGGAGGAAATTTCCCATTTCATAGATACTGTGAAGGATGATACCGAGCAGGAAAGCGCTTAATATTCTGAAGGGAACCATGAAGCGAACTCTGACTCCAGCCTTTCTGACGATTGATATTTCTACCGGCATGGAATGCGCGACCAGGATCATGCAGGCCATAACCGTTATCTGTGCTGTAGACAGGTGAAGCGCCGGGGCAATTGTCGCAAAGATGACAATACCGCCATACATGTTCGTTATAACTGCGGTTGCCCAGACCAGTCCCATTTCTCCGGGAAGTCCCACGAGCTTCATTACAGGAGCGAAAGCAAAAGCGATGTATTTAACAAGACCCAGTTCGCTGAGAATCTTAACAATGATAATAACAGGCACCATTATACGGAAAAGAACAAGGCTGACCATTCCGGCTTCTCTGATCTGCTTCCAGATATTCATCAATACAGTCACGGTATTCCTTCCATGGTATGTTCAAAAGATAAGTCTTTTTGATATAATCCAAGTATAGCCGGATTTCTGTACCGTATCAGAGTGAGAGGAGATCGTGAAAATCGTACAAAGTTTTTTCAGGATCTTTCATGATAGAGGAGAAGAGCTCTATCTGGTCGGCGGGTATGTCAGAGATTTACTCCTGGGAAAAGCTACAGGTGATTATGATTTTGCAACTAGCGCTCTGCCCGATGTAACCAGGAATATTCTGGAGTCCGGTGGTTTCAAGGCAATTCCAATAGGCATGGAGTTTGGAACTGTCGCCACATTTCTGCGGTGCGGTTCAGAAAAGACCGAGGTTCAGATAACAACTTACAGGTGCAGTGAAAGTTATCGTAAAGGTTCCCGCCATCCCGATGTGGTATTCGGAAAAAACCTTGAAGAAGATTTAGCAAGGCGAGATTTCACAATCAATGCGATGGCCATGAGCGAAGACGGAATGATCATTGACCCTCTCGGAGGCAGGCGGGATCTGGAAAACGGAATTATCAGAACGCCGCTTGAACCGGATGTGACTTTCAGGGAAGATCCGCTCAGGATGCTCAGGGCTTTCCGGTTTGCCTGCCGCCTGGGATTCTCTCTTCACCCATCGGTTCTCGATGCTTTAAGGAAGCTTCACGCAAAGATAATGAACATCTCCAGGGAACGCTGGAAGCTGGAGATGGATCTGATACTCACCACTCCTGATGGAAATTCCGTGGCGGATACCCTTCAGGTAATGAAGGAATCCGGTATCCTGACGGATATGATACCTCAATTTAAAGAGATGTTCACACTGAATGGAGTGGGGCAGGGAAAGGCTCACTGTACCGATATCTGGAATCATACTCTCAATGTCATTCGGCATCTGAAATCAACCGATGAATGTCTGCGGTGGGCTGCACTCCTTCATGATATAGGAAAACCGGAGACAAGAATGATAGACGACGGGGGAAATCTTCATTTCTACAGGCATGAGAAGATCGGGGCTTTCATTGCGACCGTGACGGCTGAGAATTTCAGGTTCTCGAAGAAAGAGTGTTCGTGTGTTACTTTTCTGGTTAAGAACCATATGAGACCTGTTCTTTATTCGACGCAGTGGAGCGATCGGGCTGTCCGTAAGTTAATCCGCGATTCCGGGGAGTATCTGGAACGCCTTATTGATCTTGCCTCAGCGGATGTAGCAGCGCATAGCAACAACTTTACAGAGGATGGTTTAAAGAAATTGAGGGAGCTCAGAATTAGACTGAATAAAATTATTCCGAATTCATTTGAACGGATACTTCCCAAGGAACTTGGACAGGAGCTGCTGCGCATGGCAGGGAATGATCCGGTAAGATTTCCTGAGATCAGTATAATACTGTCAAACCTTGAAGAACTCGTTCACGAAGGCGTTCTTCCTGCAATGGCTTCCCCGGGTGTTTATCTGGATTACCTCACCGCGCATCCGGATATCCGGGAAAGAAACGGCTGAAGATCGGCATTGCAGTATAGCATTTATGGAAAGAAAGCGCGGAGCGTTCCTTTCCAGTTCCGATGATGCCTCCTCCCGAACTGAGGACTGTCATACTCGACAGTCTTTCAGAACTTCAGAAAGAAGGAATCCTGAGAAGTGATCTGGACCCGGGGGTATTTGTAATTGTTTTCACCGATATTTTGAAAAGCGTGTACATCACAGGAAATAAACTTCTTGCTCGTGGAAAAGTTTCTGCTCTATTCATGTTTATTTGACACTGTAACTCTGTATTTAAGTGATCAGATCAGGGAATATCACTCTCAAATTCGTCAATATCCTCTTTTGCGTGAGATCTGATCTCTTCAAGCTGCTTCAGAAGTTCGGAATCGACGTCACCTCTTAGCTG
>DAOWNO010000174.1 GCA_030642525.1 Candidatus Aegiribacteria sp. | reverse complement strand
TCCTTCCTGATGAGCAAATGCCCGCAGATTCACTCCTGCAGTCAGCTCAGAATCTCATGGAAACGAACCCTGAGACTGCAATTGAGTATTTCAAGCTCTTCATCGAACGTTTTCCAGAACACGAACGCGCACATCAGGCTCAGTTCCTGATCGGTTTTACCTACTCCGAACAGATAGCGGATTACGATTCTGCAATAGAAGCTTTTCAGGCTGTAATAGATAATTATCCTGAATCAGATTTCGTAGATGACGCGGAATGGATGATTCAGAATATGGGAGTCCCGCCAGAAGAACTTCTGCTAGACCAGAACCCGGAACTGAATGAAGAAAACACAGAAGACTCTGCTCCAGAATAAATACATCAATTACGAAAGAACCCCGGGCGGAAACTCCCGGGGTTTTATTTGTTATTCCAGCCCTTTCCCGATACACCCTGGTGGCTCATATTCACTCTATACATTCTAGAAAGCAGGAGGTTTTGCTTGAGAATCATTTTTTGTCAGGCGCTGATTGTAATTTCCATACTGATATTCTCAGTTTTGTCAGGATGCGGTCCCGTTGCTGATGAACATTCCCCGGAGGGCATAACTGTACTTGCCGGAAATGCACTGCAATCAGGAAATGCGTCAGAAGCGGTGCGATTGTACACATCAGCCCTTGAGCAGTTCCCTGATGATATAAAGATATCTTCCTGGTTGCTGGGAAAAGGCAGAGCACTCCTCATTCTGGGGCGCACGGAGGAAGCAATCATAAATGCCTCACAGGCAATCTTGAATGCTGTAGACTCACATACCGCCGCAAGCGCAACATTCCTTTTAGCGGAAGCGGAAATCGAACAGGGTTCAATCAGGAAGGGAATAGAAACTCTTTCAATCCTTAATCAGGATAATCTTGACAGAGCTGAATCAAAGAATGTGATCGAAGTACTCCGTTCAGCACTTGAAAAAGTTGATATGGATTTTCTGACTGAGGAACCAGCCACAGGATGGACTGAGGTTTTTGTACTCCTTGAACTGGAGGAAAGGTATGCTGCGCAGGGTGAAACTGACAAAGCAATCCTTACCGGAATGGAAATCGACCGACTCTTTCCGGATGCTCATAATCGATATGGTCAACCTTTACTGGAAGCTCAGGAGGACGGATTTGTAGCTCTTGTAATGCCAATTACAGGAAGCGGATCCATATATGCTGAACGCGTTTCCTCAGGTGTATCTCTTGCCTTTCTGAGAACCTCGGATCTTTTCAGATCAGCACCAAGGCTGATAACATTCGACTTCTCAGGTGACAGCACTGATCTTGTCAGCATCGTCAACTCGCTTGGCAGTAATCCGGCATGCCTGGCGCTTATCGGCCCTCTAACCAGCAGGAACGCCGAGATAGCAGCTCCAAATGCGCAGAGGTGGAATCTGCCAATGATTACTCCCACAGCAACATCTTCCATCCTTGATGATTATGGCAATTACGTGCACAGACTCGTTGTTTCTCAGGGCAACGATGCTGCGGCAGTAGCTGAATATGCTGTCCGGAATGCAGGGTGCTCGAGATTTGCCATTATTCATGTCTATACATCGGAATCAGTAGCCAATGCGGATCAATTCAAGTCAATTGTGGAAGAACTCGGTGGAGAGATTGTAGCGATGGAGGGATATGAAACCGGAGCTACAGATTACAGAGATCAGATAAGTGCAATAAAATATCTGAATCCGGACGGTGTATTCCTTCCTGTAGAGGCCTGGGATGCTATTCAACTTGCGCCGCAGCTCAGATTCTATCGGGTTAATGCCCGGCTTTTCGGAACATCCGGCTGGGATGATGAGATACTGGTGGAGCAGGGAGGCGAATACGTTGAGGGAGCTGTGTTCCCTATTTCATTCGGATCGGGATCCATGAATCCGGCAACAGCACGGTTCTCCTATTTCTTTGAGCGGGAATATGATTCCCTGCCGACCATGCTGTCAGCTCAGGGTTATGATACAGCCAGAATCATACTGAGTGCCTGGGAAGGCGGAGTTCCTTCCAGATCCTCACTGGAGAATCACCTGGAAAATCTGAATGTCTATTTTGGAGCTACAGGTATGTGCACACTGGGAAACGTATCAATTCCCCGTTCAGCGTTTCCACTGGTAAAAGTAATTGACGGAGAAATCGTAAGCATTGAGTAATACTTCCGGCAAACACTGGGGTGTAGATATTGGTGGTACTACAACCATTCTTGGATATTTGACTAATGATGTCTTCAAGACCGTTTCCACGCTTCAGACTATTCCATCTGAAGGACCTGAAAAACTGCTAACACGAATTTGGCGAATCATCTCGAACATTGATGACTCTCCAGGATCAATCGGCGCGGGAATTGCGGGATTGGTCGATCGAAAGAACGGCATTCTCATTCGTTCTCCAAATCTTTCAGGCTGGGTTCAGTTTCCCCTTCAGAAAAGGCTCATCAAGATATTCAGATGTCCAGTGACCATAGATAATGACAGTAACACATTCGCAATTCGAGCCATTGATTCAGGAGAAATCTCATCCGATGGGCTCTCGCTGCTCATAACGCTGGGTACCGGAATAGGTGGAACAATTATTCACAATGGCACTATCCTTTACGGTACAGGTCATGCTGGAGAATTCGGTCACATGACAGTTGATGTTTCAGGGGAAACATGCCCATGCGGATCACGCGGATGCTGGGAAAGATATGCTGCAGGTGAAGCTCTTGTCCGGTATTTCAAGCGGACTGAAAACGATTCGAAAATTGCGGATCCGGGGGAAATCGCGAAGCTTGCTGAAGCCGGAAATGAAAATGCCCTGAAAGCATTTGATGAACTAGGTGAATGGGTAGGTGTCGGTCTCGCAAATCTTTCCCACTGTCTCAGTCCTTCGGAGATCTTTCTTGCAGGAGGACTTGTGAAATCATTCAGTCTCTTTATTGAACATGCCAGGCATGAGTTCAACCGGAGATGCCCATATGAATGGAACGTTTCCGCACTGTCTTCCTGCTCCGATGCCGGTGCAGAAGGTGCCGCGATTATGGGAAGAGCATTATCTCTATGATCAGCTTTATCGTTCTGATGCTTCTTGTCGCTACTGACCCGAGGGAAACCGAGGATAACAGTGCTGATTCTACGATTTCACTCACCAGACTTGAAATGATCGCTTATTCAGCTGATTCCCTTGTGTTCCATCCGGATACTGGAGACCTTCTACTGATAGGTTCCACAACACTTGACTACAGAGATATGACGCTAAAATCCGATACCGTAATGTATTTCGCTGAAGAGGAACTCATAAATGCAAGCGGTGCTACAGAGCTTATCGACAGGGGTGAATCTATTACAGGTGATGGGCTGATCTACAGCATTCCATCCAGAAAAGGGCGGATTACCAGCGCTGCCTCACAGTACGAGTTCGGTTTCTACCACGGTGAATCAATCACCAGAGTAGGTCGTAATGAATTCAATATTACAGAAGCAAGGTTCACAACCTGTGATGAGGATTCCAGCCACTATTATTTCTACTGCCCGGTTATGAAGGTTTTCCCGGATGACAAGGCCATTGCCAGACCGGTCTATCTTTATGTGGAGGATACTCCCATCCTTTATTTCCCTTACTGTGTATTTCCTATCCGACGTGGAAGACATTCCGGCTTCACAACCCCGAAATTCGGCCAGACAACCAGAGACGGACGATTCCTGAGAAAGCTTGGGTATTATTTCGCCTTTTCGGACTACGCTGATCTGTGGATCCATGGAGATATCATGGAGAAGACGCGATTCGTGATTGCTGCTGATGAACGACACAGAATAAGATATCTGTGTTACGGAAACCTTAGAACGGAATGGAGGAGGGAATTTGAAGCCAGGAGGGATAGATGGATGACCTTCGGGCAGCACCTCCACGATTTTCCGGATGGAACTTCAGTTCGTCTCCAGGGAGAGTTCCTCAGCGATAAGTCCTATCTGGAAGAGACTCAGCAATCTCCCGAAGATAGGATGACCGGTGAGCTGCGCTCCTGGATCAGCGTAAACAGATACTTCGGCAGACTGAGCTTCCAGGCAGTTCTGGATAGAACAAGTTATCTTCATCTTGATCCTGATTCAATCCCCAATGAAGTGGAGTCGTTGCAGGAACTTCCTGACATTCGTTTTTCTCTCCCCTCCGCTCCCCTTTTCAAGGCTCCAACTGATCCTCTGCTCATCCGACCCTGGCATTCCATTTACTGGAATATGAGCGGTCATTATCTCTCCCGAGACAAAAAAATGGAAGATTCCAGAGCTACAAATTCAGCTATGCGAATTACTTCCGGGCTCACAGGCTCAAGCAGATTGTGGGGATGGCTTTCATTTGCTCCATCTCTGAGAGCGACAGGGACAGTATATGACAGAGACAGACAGGATAATAATCTGCCATGGTGGCTGCATGGGTCAGCCACTTTATCTCTTTCAACTGATATTTATGGTATTTTCAGCACAGATATTTTCGGCCTTGAAGCTCTCAGGCATACTATTACTCCAGGTGTTTCCATGCAGTGGGCACCTGACAGATTCATCAATAATGATTGGGTTGTTGAAGCTGATTCTGCCGGAGATGAGTACTATATATTCTCCGATTTCGGACTTCCTTCCGGAAGTCGGACAGTCTCATTCAATCTTCAGAACAGGCTTGAAGGAAAGCGGAGGGTGAATAACAGAATATCTCGATTTGAGATCGCGTCACTCACATTCTCCACTTCTGCGAATCTTGACAATAAAGAGACACCCTTCTCTCCTTTGGCTGCATCTCTTGAACTCTCACCATTCTCATATTTCAGTGTAAGGGGAAATGGAAGCTGGGATCTCTATGAGAACGAATTTACCAATATGTCACTTTCGACAAGTTTAAGACTTTCAGGATACGACCGTACTCTTCTTCCTGATTCAGGAAGCGTTGAGCGGGGTCTGCCATTGAGGTTGTCCCTATCGCACTATTACCGGTACGGGTTACATGGAGAAGATGACATCAGCAAGCTTCGTGTTTCCGCTTCACTGGATCTGACTCCAGGCTGGTCACTGGAATATAGCGCTTATTATGATCTGTCAGGAGAAAGCTTCATAAATCAGAGTTACACCCTGAGGAGAAACCTTCACTGCTGGGAGGCTATATTTGTAAGGCACATATCAGACGTAGACAGTGGATTCTAT
>DAOWNO010000055.1 GCA_030642525.1 Candidatus Aegiribacteria sp. | reverse complement strand
GTGAGGAACCGAATTGTCCAGACTTGTCTATCTCTCCGATCCCTTCCTGAACGTTGATCTCACCTCCTAATGTCTTTGCTGAAATAACCGCTTTGGTGTCCTTAGATAATCCCAAGCTGATATCTCCACCCATTGTCAAAACAGTCGAATCCTCATTCCATAAATCATTCAGCGAAATAATTATGTCGCCTCCCATTGTTTTCACGTTGAAACTTTGTGACGCTTCCATAATACTGATATCTCCACCTCTTGTCTTTACATTTATAGGTGTTTTCACTCCTAAAACAACAATATCGCCGCCCATGATACTCGTACTGAGTTTTCCAACAGTCTCAGGTACGTTCAGTGTAAGATCACCCTCATCCCACTTCAGCCATACAGATTCACCGTCTCGGAATATGGAAACTTCAGGCTCATCCTCACTGATAACAGCGCAACATGATCCATCAACACCTTTAAGCATCAAGTCCGCTCGTCTGCTGGATCGACTATTTGATATGAATAGATCTGTTCCTTCATCCAGTTCAAGTTCACCATCAAGTTTTCCTGAATACTTGAACTGGTCCTTTTCAATATTAAATATCTCATTAGAGAAGTTATCATTGATACCCGATACAGTGTCACCGATAATATTCCTGACCATGTGCCCGATTTCGCGCATGTTTTCCAGTCCCATGCCGTGACTTCTCATGGATTCGAGTATCACTTTCTTCTGCTTCTTCATTCTTCTCGCAGGTGAATTATTATCTCGTCTTTTCTGTTCTCCTTCCTCCAGCGCAGTAAGCAATTTTACACCATCGTCAGCAGTTATCTTACCTTCAGAAACCATCTGAAGGATTTCTTTCTGTTCTTCACTCATGACTACTCCTTTCTATAGTTTTGTATTTTTAAGCTCTTATATAATTTGTACTTTATATATTGTCAAGTATATTTTCTATATTAGAAATATTTCTTGTATTTCCTAGCTTTTATTAAATTGACTTGACAAAATGTTTGAAATATATTATTCTAACGTTCGTCAGAACATTAGTATATGAAAGGAACAAATGAAAAAGTCAGATTTCTTCAGCAAAATCTCATTATTGGGGAAGGCGCTCGATTCACCCGAACGTCTGCTGATACTCGACAGTCTCTGCCAGGCGGATAGGACTGTTGAGGACCTTGCAGGTGTACTTGATTTACCGGTAAAGACCGTTTCTCACCACTTGCAGAAGCTGAAATCTTCAGGTTTCGTGACATTTCAGAAGAAAGGCAGATATTCTCTCTACTCGGTCTCCTGCACTGACATCATAACCCTGATGAGTGATCTCAAGAACCTGTCAATCGAATTACTTCCGGAAATGAAACTATATATGAAGGAACTTGAGAGTACTCGAAAGAAATTTCAATGTCCTGATAACTCGAATCTGACTGATTTAGTCAATTCCGGAAAAGTCGTAATAATCGATGTCCGGGATACTGAAGAATTCAATTCCGCACATCTCCCAGCTGCTGTTTCCGTTCCTTTCAATGAACTTGACAATTTCATCTCTGAATTCAAAGACACCCGGACAGTTCTTGCGTATTGCAGTGATATTTTCTGCGATCTCGCCGACAGAGCTGTTACGCGAATGAGAAAAGCCGGCTTAACTGCTTTCAGACTGGAAGACAGCGTAACCGGACGAATTTCTCAAACACAATGGAGAAGCCGGGTTTCTGGAATCCTCCATACAGAAAAAGGTAAGTAGAATGAATGTGAAATATGTAATAGCCGGACTGATCAGTTTCATTGCCGGAGCTATTTTTGTAGCAATTGCAGGAATTTCCGTTGCTCCAGGAATGATGATCAATGAAACTGAAAGCCTTTACTCATATAATTATACCGTTGAAATGATCCAGACAGAGGCAGAAGCTCTTGGCTGGAAAATTCCAGCGGTCCATGTAATCAGCAATTCGGTTGCGGGTGGCGGATATGAAGTAGCTCCTGTTACCGTTATCGAATTATGCAAAGTAGATCTTGCAGGACA
This sequence comes from Candidatus Aegiribacteria sp., assembly GCA_030642525.1. Classification (GTDB taxonomy): domain Bacteria; phylum Fermentibacterota; class Fermentibacteria; order Fermentibacterales; family JCC-6; genus Aegiribacteria. Next base: position 7,218 of record DAOWNO010000055.1, on the reverse strand, counting down.
AATACTCTCGGATGATGAATCCCGTGTAGTTTCCTCCATGATGCCATGCCGGGTAGCTGTATACGAAACATCTGACGGAGATGTAATCGTTTCGAGAATGAATACCGGTATGATAAGCAAACTCTTCGGTGGTGATATCGAAAAGCTTATGGCTGACGCAACAATCGAGACTGAACAGATACTGGGGGCAGTTCTTCCTCAGTAATTACAGGTACATCTGCAGAAACCGGAAGCTAGAATGGGTTTCCGGTTTCCCTAAATCTTAGTTACGGCATTTTACATTCCAGATTGTAATACAATATACGGTAAATGTCAAAATACAAGGTTTGACCCCGTTCCGCAGTTTGTGACATCGCCGCGCAGTATCTCAAGACCATGATCAATTACAGTCATTGCGAATTCAGCACACTCCACGGCTGCTTTCTCGCTTCCGGGCAGATTAATAACGAGAGTCCTTTTTCTTATGCCGGCAACTGCCCGGGACAGCCAGGCTGAATTAACTGTTTCCGCTGATCTCTGTCTTATCATTTCGGGAATACCCGGAACGTTCCTGTCGCAGACCATCCCTGTAGCTTCAGGTGTAACGTCCCGTGCGGAGAACCCGGTTCCACCTGTCGTGAACAGCACATCCAGGAAACCATCATCACACCATTTTGTCAGCTTTGCCTTTATTTCAGACACCTCGTCGGGAACTGCTGCATACCTTGCAGGAGCGTATTCATGTTTCCGCAGGAGTTCAATCACCGCCGGCCCGCTCAGGTCAACCCGCTCTCCTCTGCTTGTGGAATCACTTATCGTAAGTACGCCTGCGGTGAAACCAGAATTCCTGAGCACCTCAATCGGATCGCCCGGCTTAACAGCGCCGCCTTTGAGTACTTCAGCGAAAATGCCTTCAGCCGGAAAGATGTTCTTCTGAATAACGTTATCAGCATGGCCGTCGGAATTGTCTTTCCCGATTTCCGTAATTCTGACTACAGCGGAATCGCCAAGTCTCAGCTTCACTCCGGGGAGCAGTGTATGAAGTTCTACCGCTCCGCCGATATCGATATTCTCGCCACAACAGCCGTGTGAGGCAGTTACCCCTTCCGCTTCCATTTTAGAAAGTGACAGCTCTGAGAGTATTGAAACCTGGCGTGGACCCGGCCCACCGTGTGCGTCTCCCTCGATACCGAAGTTTTCTATAAGTATTACAGTATCCTGTTTTATCTTATGAACCTGTTTCTTTTCAGACAGGCATACTGCTGCTACCCTTGCCATATATACTCTCCTGATTTCCCTCCACTTTTCCGAAGGAGTCTCACATCGGTTATTTCCATTTCGCGATCAAGCGCTTTGGTCATATCGTAGATGGTCAAAAGAGCTGCTGTCACTCCAACTAACGCTTCCATTTCGTATCCTGTAGACTCTCTGCCCTTCACAGTACAGACTGCGGTAACTGAAGTTCCGTCTTTCATCAGTTCAACTTCAGTTCCGCCGATCCTTATCGGATGACAAAGCGGAATAGTCTCCCACGTTTTCTTCACAGCCTGAATCGCAGCTATTCTGGCTACAGCGAATACATCACCCTTCGGCACCGAATCATTGTCAATTGCTCTGGAAGCATTATCTCCGAGCAGGATCCGACCTGATGCCCTGGCATACCTGTCAGATGGTTCTTTGCCGGAAATATCGACCATTCTCGCTTTACCCTGATCGTCAATATGACTCATACTCTTCATATACTACCCGCCAATCTTCCACATTGCAGCGCTTACACAGCCTCCATGTGAGTCAGGCTTGTTGAAAATCAGTTGACGCACAAGCCTGGAGATGCTCTCATCATCGGCACCGTTACGTACAGGTTCCCTGATAGATATTTCCTCTGCTGATGCAAGACAGGGAATAAGCATACCTCTTGCAGACAGTCTTATTCTGTTACAATTTTTACACATGGGGTCAGAGAAAGGAGCAATGATCCCGAATGTATCGGCACCGTCTCCGACTGTATAGATTCCAGCTGTGCCTCCGTCATCTTTCCGGCGACGGATGGTTCCCAAAAGTGAAGCATGTTCAATAATTTCATCCCTTGAAACGAAAATACTCTGGTTGAGTCTGGATGGCATATGCTCAATGAAACGGACAGTGACTCCCTTATCCTTTCCCCATTCGAGGAAGAAAGGTATTTCGTCATCATTAATACCACGCATAAGGACGCAGTTTATCCTGACAGGTTTCAGCCCCGCATCAAATGCTGCCTGAATCGCTTTCTCAATGTCATGAAGGGAAATGTTTCTCCGTGTGATCTTTTTCAGCCTGTGATCCCGCAGACTGTCCAGACTGATATTCACTCTCTGTATTCCAGCTTCAGCAAGCTGCTTCGACATCCGCTCTAGAAGTAGTCCATTGGTTGTCAGGGTGAGCTCTTCAATACCGATACGGGCAATTCCTTTTATTATCTGCAGCACCCCTCTTCGCACAAGGGGCTCGCCTCCGGTTATTCTCACCTTTGAGAGACCAGCAGTATCATTGATAATCCTGACCACGCGCACAACCTCTTCAACACTCAGGATATCGGCATGATCAATAAGCGGAACGCCTGATTCCGGCATACAGTAGATACACCTGAGATTGCACCTGTCAGTGACGGAAAGTCTCAGGTAATTAATTTCCCTTCCGTTCCTATCTTTCACGCGAAGGATAGTTCCCCGGCAGTTGAGTAGAAAAAATGAAAAGGGAGGACGTCTCCGGATCTCAGGCTCAGCGCATCTTCATCTGCAAGTGCAAGAGCGTTTACGTTCACCGTGCTCATCAGATCACCTGAACCGGAACTCTCCGGATGATGCAGTTTCCAGATATGACTTTCACGGTAAGCGATAACCCTGAGGAAATGCAGCCTGCCGGGCTTCTTACGGTAATCAGATGTCATCTCTCCGTGATATACACGTTTATGGTATCCTTTACAGCCGGCTCTCTTCCTGAGAAGGGGAAGCACATATTCCTCTATGGAAACCATTACTGAAACAGAGTTGCCCGGAAGCCCAAAAACAGGTCTTCCCTCCGGATCGTTTCCGAACAGAAGCGGTTTTCCCGGTTTCTGCGCTACCATTCTGAAATGGAACTGGACACCAAGCGATTCCAGAACTGACGGGACGAAATCTCTTGTGCCTTTTGATACACCTCCTGCCACAATCAGTACATCGGTGCATCTGAGAAACTGCTGAAAAGTCGCTTCCAATGATTCGGGATCATCTGCGGAGTGAACGGTCAGATCAACGGGAAATCCACCCAATGACAGCTGTGCATTCATAAGAGGCATATTTGAATTTCTGACAGTACCGGCTGATGGTATCCATGTTGGCGGGATTACTTCTGTTCCAGTTGTGACAAGTGCAATCCGCGGTTTACTGAACACGTCCAGAACCCCCATGCCTGCTGCTGCAGCTATACCAAGATGCTGACTGGCCAATCTGGTGCCATGCTCCAATACCGTCTGCTCCTCCTTGATATCCTGACCTCGCCAACAGATATTGGCTCCCGGATCCGGGGCTTCATCAATGTAAAGGACAGATTCCTTGACTCTGGAGTTTTCGATAATTACAATTCTGTCGGCACCTTCGGGAACTGGAGCACCGGTCATGATAGGAGCAGCCAGACCTGGCTTCAGGGTGACTTCACGTGAATCCCCGGCAGCAATCTCTTCAAGAAGCTCATGTCTCAGTCCGTCTCCCGAAATCGCAAAACCATCCATGGCTGAACGGTTGAAGGGCGGCATGTCTATATCGGAATGAACATCATTCGCCAGTACAAAACCGGCCGCATTCTCAAGAGGTACTTGAATAACTAACGGCTGTCCCGAATTTTCAAGTACTATTTGAAGAGCATCTCCGATAGAGATCATCATACCTCCAGCTGATTCAACAGATTTCTGAAATCCAATTCAGTTCTGTCCCATATTTCAATGATTCTCTCGGCAAGCTTTGTGAGATTACTTCCTCCCCCTTTTGAACCACCACGATCACTTGTGATGAGTTCTGCGCCAAGTCTGTCTTCAGCGTCTCGCAGAAGCAGCCATGCCCTCTTATATGGGACTCCGGTTTCCCTGGCAGCCTGCAGGATGGATCCAGTGCTTCTTACCGCCTTTAAGAGATCAATTCGGCCATGGCCGAACAGAGATTCACCTTCCAGTTCTATCCAGTGTTTACCTTTTATCGAAAAAGAGGAAATACCTTTGATATTCATAAGAGCCGGTACAATCGCGGAGATCTTTTCAGCCTCTGCAGGCGTCAGAGGACTGAAGGCTGTCAGGTCGGCTTTCAGGTATAATTCGTCGGTACCAGGCTTATGGCTGGAATCAGATGTCAGGTGTATATGGTAATCAGGTTTTTTCAGTTTGAGAATGGAATTACTCTCCCATATCTGGATATCCGCGTCAGAGGATATCTCATCCATAGCTGTAATTAATTCCCGCATATGAGAGTATCGGAAGAATACAATAATCGAAGCTCCCGCGATAAAATACCGGTCTGTGTCAGATCCCTCAGGTCCACGATCGGTTTGAATACCACTCAGTCCATGTGTACCTTTTGATAGTTTTATACATGAGACTGACAGCCCGATTGAATTGAATTTCTTAACCAGTTCACAGGCAAGAAGTGTTTTTCCGAGTTTTCTCCCGTCAGAACTGATTACAATCTGGCGCTGCTTATCAGCCTTGATATTTTACCATCCTTATTCAAAAGTACCGTTATATTCAATAAACATATTGAATCTTTCGTCATTTGAACACTCTGAAAGACAGAAAAAGTACTTATAGAATATTTCGCTATTAATCTGTTGTTTTTATCGCATTTAGCAATAATCTATCCGGTATGTCCCGGCAGGCAGGAAAGCTGCCGTTTCTTGCTTGATGGTTTTCGAGCCACATAAATGCTCTCTCCCGTATCAGGATGAAGTTCGGTGAAGTACATTGCAGTTGCCATAGTCATTGGTGTCGGAAGAAATATCTGAGATTTTTCAGGACGCATGTTCTGCCTGTTCAATTCGCTGACAGTCACATGCATCTGGTTCATCCCACATCCTGGGAATGCCACAAGTATATAAGGTTCAATATATTGCTTCTTCCCGGCTTTTTTCGAATATTTCTCAAACAGATCCTTGAAATCTCGAAAGAGGTCCGGGCCCGGTTTCCGCATGAGCTTGAGTACTTCCCTGGAAAAATGTTCCGGCGCAATCTTCAGCAAACCCGAAACATGATACGCGGTAAGTCTTTCTATGAACCGGATGTCCCGGAGTGCGACATCAAAGCGTATCCCGCTGGATACAAAAACATTATTGACTCCTTTAACTCGCGAAACAGAATCAAGCAGATTCAGATACTGGTCATGATCAGTCCTGAAATGTTTACAGATCCCGGGATAGAGACAGGAATTTCTTTTACATGCTTTTTCTGCCTTCTTGTCAGTGCAGCCCATGCCGTACAGATTGGCGGTGGGACCGCCCAGATCTGTAACTGTTCCCCTGAAATACTTCTCCTGCTTCAGTTTACTCACTTCCCTCAGAACAGACTCGATGCTTCTGCTGCTTATCGTCCTTCCCTGATGAAGTCCAAGAGCACAGAAACTGCATCCGCCCGCGCATCCCCTGACAACCGTTATCGAGTTCCTGATCATCCTGAAAGCAGGTATCTCACCCCGGTAAACCGGATGAGGTTTTCTGGAGAATGGAAGGTCGTATATCCTGTCCATTTCAGCAGTGCTGAGTGGACGCTGCGGCGGATAAACAACGATTGTACGGCTGTCAGCCTTCTGAACAAGTGTTGTACCGGACCATGGGTTGCTTTCTCTTTCAATCAGTTTAGTCATTTCCATGAACGCCTGAGGTGACCGGATTACTTCCTCATGTGACGGCAGTTCTGTGTAATCACTGATATCTGAATCATTTAATGCTTTGCTGCTCATATATATAGCGGTACCTTTTATCCCCTTGAGATCACTGCCTGCTGAAATCCTGTCCGCTATCTCCCCGACAGCTTTTTCTCCCATTCCGTAGATCAGAATCTGGGCTTTTGAATCGAGAAGAATCGATTTTCTGACTTTTTCACTCCAGAAATCATAATGACTCAATCTTCTCATGCTGGCTTCTATACCACCAATTACGATTTGAATTCCAGGCATTGTCTTCTGCATCATATTTACATACTTCAGAACAGCTCTGTCAGGCCTTTTACCAGGTTTTCCCCCCTCTGAATAAGCATCGTCCGATCGAATCCGTTTCAGTGATGTGTAATGATTTACCATCGAGTCCATCGCTCCTGAAGATATCCCGACAAACAGCCTGGGAACTCCAAGGCGGAGGAAATCGTCAGAATCGCTGATATCAGGCTGAGGTATTATTCCTACCCTGTATCCAAGACTTTCAAGGTACCTGCCTATCAGTGCGGTTCCGAAGGAAGGGTGATCAACGTACGCATCCCCTGTAATGAGAATGATATCACAGACTTCCCAGCCCAGGTCGTTCATTTCCTCCCGCGAAATGGGAAGAATTGGGGCAGGCTTGCTCATAAGACCTCCATTTCCCGATTCAGCCGACTGAGAAGCTACAGTCGAACACGAGGGGTTGACAAGTCCCCGAAAAAAGCGGACACTAATAGTGAACAGTTGTTTACATTATAACTGAAAGGAGACGGATATGAATACTGAGAACGGAACGCTTTCCTCGGAAAGAGTCGCAGCCGGCAGAACGATATACTTCATCGACGTACGGCAGGCGGTGAATAACAGATTCTATCTTTGTATTACCGAATCAAGAAGAACATCTGACACAGATTTCGACCAGAACAGGATTTTTCTGTTCGAAGAAAACCTTGACGAGTTCAGGAGAATTCTTGAAAATGCATTCTCAGAAGTAGAACAGGCTGTTCTGAAGAGAGGGGAGCTGCCTGAATCAGGTTCATCACAAAAGCATGCGCGAACGGGTAAAGTGTGGACTGAAGAAGAAGAAAAACTTCTGAAGAAAGGGTTCCAAAGCAACACCCCGCTGGAAGAACTCTCTGAGAAATTACAGAGAAGCAGTTATGCAATAACCCTGAGGCTTGAGAAACTGGGATTGCAGGAACAGCCTGCAGTAACTGAAAAACAAGCGTGATAACAAGAAACAGCTCCCGCAATGAAGTAAACAGCAACAGGCATTCTTAAATCCCTCTAATCCGCATATCTCACCAGAGTTACTACTGCAACGGCG
>DAOWNO010000171.1 GCA_030642525.1 Candidatus Aegiribacteria sp. | reverse complement strand
GTCCGCATCAAGTCTCCACGCGGTTCTCGCCGCGTCCATAGCTGTATTCCCGCCACCGACCACAACCACAGTACCCTTCAGCGGCTTTGGATCATCTGCCTTCTCGACCAGGAAGTCCGCGCCGGTTACGACTCCTTCAGTATCAAACTCACCCTCAACTCGCATTGGTTTACCTGTCCATGCGCCTGCTCCGATGAAAACAGCGTCATGCTTTTCCCTGATCTCATCCAGAGTGATGTCCTTCCCCACCCGAACGCCGCAGTGAATCTCGGTACCTGTTCTGCAGATGTATTCAACTTCTCTGTCGAGAATATCGTCCGGAAGCCTGTACTCGGGGATACCGTACCTCAGCATTCCTCCCGTACGATCCATGGCTTCGTAAACTTCGCATTTGATCCCGCTTTTTCCAAGGAACCAGGCAGCGGTAAGGCCCGCTGGTCCCGCGCCGATGATACCTGCTGTTTTACCGGTTGCAGGAGCGCATACCGGTTCAGTGGCGTAAGCATCAGGGGAATCCGTGATAAATCTCTTGATGTTGTTTATCGCAACGGACGAATCCACATCCATTCTTCTGCAGACATCCTCGCATTTGCGGACGCATACTCTTCCGCAGGACGCCGGAAAGGGATTCTTTTCGCGAATAAGGTCGACAGCTTTTCTGTACTGTCCCATCGCCGAAAGGGCGATATATCCCTGGGCGTCAACACCGGCGGGGCATCCCTCCATACAGGGGGATACGCAATCAGCGTAATGGTTGGACAATAACAATTCGAGCGCCGTTTTTCTGGATGCCAGAATTCTCTCGCTTCGAGTAATTATTTCCATATCCGGAGCTATTCGGGTTGCGCAGGAAGGAACAAGATTCGCTCTTCCCTTTATTTCGACCACACACAGAAAGCAGGAGCCGTAAGGTTCCAGTTCAGGTGAGTAACAGAGAGTGGGTATGTCATCAAGATTCTGCTCCCGAACCACTTCGAGAATTGTTTTCCCTGGAGTGGCCTCTATTTCCTGACCGTTGATCTTCAGTCTGATATTTTCCATCGGCCGCTCCTACCTTGTAATTATTGCGTTGAAGTTACAGCTTGTAATGCACTTGCCGCATTTCACGCAGATTTTCTGATCAATAACATGTGGTTCTTTGACTTTCCCTGAGATTGCGTTAACCGGGCAATTCTTCGCACAGAGAGTACATCCGACGCACTTATCAGGATCGATACTGAATTCGACCAGAGCCAGGCAGCTTCCCGCCGGACAATGTTTATCGTTGATATGCGCCAGATATTCGTCCAGGTAATAACGTATCGTTGTCTGAACAGGGTTGGGAGCTGTCTGCCCAAGTCCGCAAAGGCTTGCTTCCTTTATCTGAATTGAAAGCTGCTCAAGTTTTTCTATGTCTTCAGGAATACCCTCGCCACGGGTCAGTCGCTCGAGAATTTCAAGCATTCTGAGTGTACCTATCCTGCAGAAAGTACATTTACCGCAGGACTCGTTCTGTGTAAAGTCCAGAAAGAACCTGGCAATCTCGACCATGCAGGTTGTGTCGTCCATTACGACCATTCCGCCTGAACCCATGATGGCTCCGGTGGCAGGTATTGATTCAAAATCCACCGGAGTGTTCTTCAGACTTGCCGGAATACAGCCACCGGACGGGCCGCCCATCTGTACTGCCTTGAACTCCCTGCCTTCCTTGATGCCGCCTCCGATCCTGAAAACTAGATCATTTATTGTGGTTCCCATTGAAACCTCGGCAAGACCTCCGTGAAGGACTTTCCCGGCAAGGGCAAATACTTTGGTGCCGGGGCTTTTCTCTGTTCCGAAAGCAGCATATGCGTCAGCACCGTTTGCTATTATCCAGGGAATATTGGCAAAGGTCTCCACATTATTGTTATTGGTGGGCTTCTGCCAGAGACCTTTTTCCGCCGGAAAAGGCGGGCGGATACGGGGCATTCCACGCTCACCTTCAATCGAGGCAAAAAGCGCTGTCTCTTCACCGCAGACAAACGCTCCCGCACCCTGCTTGATTTTAATGTCAAAATCAAAGCCGGAACCCAGTATATCTTTGCCCAGATAACCTTTTTCTCTTGCTTCTGACAGAGCTATTTCAAGACGGTGAATTGCCAGGGGATATTCCGCTCTGCAGTAGATATAACCGAAGTTCGCGCCGATAGCTCTGGCACAGATGATCATCCCTTCAAGAACGGAGTGAGGATCTCCCTCCAGAACAGAACGATCCATAAATGCGCCGGGGTCACCCTCATCGGCATTGCATACAACATATTTTCTATCAGCTTCATTTGAGGCGGCAAAGGACCATTTCAGACCTGTGGGAAATCCGGCGCCTCCTCTTCCACGAAGTCCCGAGTTCTTCACTTCCTGAATGATTTCCTCCGGAGACATCTTGAAAAGAATCTTTTTAAGGCTTTCGTAACCGCCTGACTCCACGTATTCTGAAATGGACTCAGGATTGATTGTGCCGCAATTGCGGAGGACTATTCTCTCCTGCAGGTCAAGAAAGTCAGCTTCAGAACCGGAAGTCGATCCGTCCTGCTCAACAATGTAAACCAGGTTATCGTCTTCAATTCTCTCATTATTCAGCACATGACTCTCAAAGATCTTTTCAGCGGATTCGCTGGTTACTCCTCCGTAGAAGACTCTGCGGACGCCATCCCTTATTTCGACCAGAGGTTCCCGATAGCACATACCGATGCAGCCGGATATTGACAGCCGGCAAATATCCGCATTCGCGTTTGCAAGCTCCTCCAGCTTTTCAAACACAACCCTGGCACCGGCGGAAAGACCGCATGTGCCCATACCTACTACGATTCTCTTCATTTCAGCGCTCCAGACATTTTTCACAAATGGATTCCATCAATTGAAACATTTAACCGGTACAGGATACTCCTGCAGCGGAATCGGTTTTTTCGCCAGTTTTACGGATATGTTCACGAAGGAGTTTCCGCAGCGACGCAGGTGTAAGCCGACCATAAGTCTCGTCATTAATCATTATTACAGGCGCAAGAGAACAGCAGCCTATGCAGGCAACCGTATTCAGAGTGTACATTCCGTCATCGGTTGTATCACCGACTTCAATCCCGAGTTCGTCCTCGATAGTCTCAATGATCAATTTAGACCCGGATACATGACATGCAGTTCCGGCACATGCGCGAATAATGTACTTGCCCATAGGGCGAAGTCTGAACTGGCTGTAAAAAGTAATAACTCCGTAGATATCCGACTCAGGTATTCCGGTTACTCCGGAAATGTAGTTGATCGCACGGATGGGTATGTAACCGAAGTGTTCCTGGGCAGACTGCAGAAGAGGGATCAGTTCCCCGGGTTCTCCGTCGTATCTCCACAGCCTGAAGCTGAAATTCTCCTTCTTGGTAGCCATGGTCATCGATTCCTTTCAAATCCGAAACCCGCTTTCGTTTCAATTAAGCAAATTCAGATCGGAAATCAGTTATAATTTCGTTATCCGGTTGACAGCCCTGTAAAGACAGGGCTCCATCAGTCATCTATGAGCTTTATTACTTTTGCTTCACGAACTCTGAGAACACCATCGATCTGACTCAGTTTCTCAATGATCCGGGGGGTTCTTCCCATGGCTCCGTGGCCGGTGATCATGCCGACAAGTTTAGAGCCATTCTCGATAACATCACAGAAGACGACTTCATCAATGAAAAATACGGTTGTGAAAATCTGCTGAATCGCATCCGGATCTATATCAACGATGATATAGCTCATCGTTCCCGGCTGTCTTTTGGCTTCAGCCTGAACGTCCCGCTTGACGGCTTTCTGGTATGTTTCGATAAAGGAGTCTACATCTCTGTCGAGTTTTGGCCGCTCAACTTCAGACATGGACAGCACTTCAATGCCATCCAGCTCTTTGACTCTGCTGAATATTGCCTGGATTTCATCCGTTGAAGAAGCCTGAACGAGAAGGATTATATCGAAATCGCCTCTCACAGCATCACATGACTGGATACCATCCATCCTGTAAAGGATATCAAATATCTCCATGCTTCTGTCAGGTTCCGTTATCTTTACAGTCAAGTAGGCGCTTACCGATTCCCGCATACCGTCATCAACTGAAGTTTTTTCTTCATCGATTCCGGTTTTCCCCGGAGACAATTCTTCAAGAGCTGAAACGAGATCTGATATTTCAAATGGCTTGTCCAGATAACCGGTGTTCTGCTCTGAAAGCGCGGTCATCATCAGTCTCTCATCTCCGAAGCCTGTAATCACAAGAACGGGAAGGTCGGGATACTGATTTTTTATCACCTTGAGTATTTTCAGACCATCAATGTCCGGCATGAAAATGTCAGTAATAAGATAATCGTAGGCTACACCCTTTTCTCGAGACCGGTTCAGTTCATGAATCGCGGAAATACCATCAGGACAAGCAACAGCAGTGTAATCTTCCTGAGTAAGACCTACTGTAAGATTGCGTCGAATCTCAGCTTCATCATCAATAATAAGTACGCGGCCTTTCAATGGATTCCTCCTCCGTTAGGGCATGTTTGAATGAATGGGAGAACGCTACGTTCCACATTCCGCAAAGTCAAGAACATACAGGTTACCGAACTTCGGCTCTGGACGTGTCCATTGCTTTATCCAGATCGACCCAGCGACCGGAACTCAGATAAAGATTCATCGCCTGCGCGGCACGGCGGCCGTGTCCCATAGCAAGAATTACCGTCGCAGCCCCGAGTACAATATCACCTCCGGCAAAAACACCGGGAACCGAGGTCTGGCCGGTTACCTCATTGACAACAACTCCACCCCATCTTGTTATCTCCAGCTCCGGGAATGAAGCCGGTACAAGAGGGTTTGGGCTGTTACCTATCGCGACAATCAGCACGTCGGTCTCTTCGATGAACTCTGACCCCTCAATGGGAACAGGCCTTCTCCTCCCTGAAGAGTCAGGTTCTCCCAGCTCCATTTTAATGAGCGAAGCTCCAGATATCCATCCGGCCTCATTCCCGATAAGACGTACGGGGTTCTGCAGGAGGTGGAATTCAACTCCCTCTTCCCGTGCATGATGAATTTCTTCGAGTCTTGCCGGCATCTGCTCCTCTGCTCTGCGGTAAACGATAAGCGATCTGTCGGCGCCCATCCTCAGCGCAGTTCTGGCGCAGTCCATAGCAACGTTTCCGCCACCGACAGTGATTACTTTCTTCCCTGTTACTATAGGTGTATCGGTTTCCGGAAAACTGTAGGCTTTCATCAGGTTGGCCCT
>DAOWNO010000266.1 GCA_030642525.1 Candidatus Aegiribacteria sp. | reverse complement strand
ATTCGTGCGAATGTAAAAATATTCACCAATATTGCCGACCAGTGAATATTGTGCGTCAAAATCCCCCAGAAGCTCTACTATCTGTCTATCTTCCGACAGGAGGTCTATGTAGAATAGCCCGTTCCTGCTTACCAGGCTGGAATCCCAGACCCAGATTATCAGGTATCTGCCGTCTTCCGTCTCATAGGCTCCAATCATCCACTCTGGCTTGTCAGGCCGCTCGTAAATCAAACTGTCCTGATCCTGCGAAGTACCGAGCCGGTGAAACATGATACTCTGGCTATCGTTGCGCTCGGTGTATTCCTGCCCCTCTTCGGGCTGTTCGTACTTTGTATAGTAAAAACCTGTATTATCAGCATTCCAGCTGACTCCGCCCTTTGTCCAGAGGATTGTATCACTCAGAGCAGTCTGTGTCTCTATATCCATTACGTACCACGTGGACCAGTCCGACCCGCTCCCTCTTGCAGCCCAGGCAAGCATATTACCGTCATTGGTTACAGCGGTTCCGGCAAGAGACAGCCTTTCCTCCTCTGGGAACTCATTCGGGTTTATAAGCACGACCGGTTCGCCATGAAGGCTTTCGCGATAGCAGAGTAAAGAGTGATCCTGCAGCCCGTCGTTAAGGCTGAAGAAGTAACGCTCACCTCTCCTGTAGGGCATCGAGTAGCGCTGGTAGTCGTAAATTTCCTCAAATCTTTCCCTTATCCATTCCCTGCGGGGGATAGCCTCAATGAAATCCTCCCAGATTTTGTTCTGGGCAGCTATCCACTCCAGTGTCTCAGCGGAATCAACATCCTCAAGCCAACGGTAGGAGTCCGAAACAAGTGTTCCGAAGTAATCATCCACCTGATCGGAGACTCTGGCTTCCGGATACTCGATATCAAAAGCACCCGTGGAAGCACAGATCGCCAGGAAAGAAAAAATTATCATTGATTTCAACTTATCACTCCATCCGATTGAAAGAAAACCAGGGTCTTGCAAAGAAAATATAATATGCAATAATTTCGCTACGAATCCCATCTGAAGTGGAACTATTGTCAATTTTCATGATAGAAACTAGATATTGGGTAATATGTAAATCAATATCTTCATTGAAATGCGAGGGTCATGATAAGAATATTTCTTGTTGGATTATTCATATTTGCTGTTCTGCCTGTATTTTCTTCAGATGAAGTATACCGTGACGCAGGTGCGGGAGCTTTCAGTTTTCTGAAGATCGATCCTGGAGCGAGAGCAGCTGCGCTGGGTGGAACAGGGGTAATAAACAGTGAAAGTCTTGCAGGATTCACTAATCCGGCTCTTCTCGCTTCACTTGAAACAGGTGCAATAGCAATCGGACACAATCAATGGCTTGGAGATGCATCACAGAACTACATTGAATGGGATTTTCCGGCAGGTCCCGTAAATTGTGCTCTCGCTGGCCGTTTTCTTCATGTCGGGAACCTTGAGATGAGGAATGAAGCAACTTCAGAACCGCTGGACACTTTTTCAGCATGGGACATATCTTTCCATGCTGCGGGCGCGGTTCGACTGGGAATGTTTGATCTGGGAGCCGGAATCAAGATACTCCGTGAGAAAGTATGGCTGGAAAGCTCATCAGGTGTAGCGTTTGATGCAGGCCTGGTAATACATCCAATGACCAATCTGGATATTGCAGCAGCAGTGCAGCATATAGGGCCGTCAGTTACCATGGTTGACAACGAATTCAGGCTTCCGTCGACCTGGAGAGCCGGAGCAAAGTATACTTTCGGCCTGCCGATAGGGTTGCTTGCGCTATCAGGTGAGATCAGGAAACCGCTTGATAACAGCTTCTCAGCCGGCAGTGGCCTGGAATACACACCAAAAAGATGGCTGAGCCTCAGATTCGGCATGAGGTTCCTTGATGACTCAAGAGACCTGACAGCCGGCATGGGCCTTTCAGCGGGAGGGTGGATACTCGACTATGCCTTCGTTCCTGTGAACTACGCTATGGGAACAGTACATCGTTTCTCACTTCAGAGGTCTTTTTAACTTCATGCGGATTCTTCTGACAAACGATGACGGTTACGATCAGCCGGGACTTCTGGAGCTGGAAAATTCATTAAGGGAAAAACACGAAGTATGGGTTGTTGCTCCGCTTCATCACTGCAGCGGCACCAGCCATGCTCTCGGTCTTTATTCTTCAATGGAACTCATAACCGAGGATGAGCATTCGCGCAGGTGGGCTCTGGATGGAACACCCACGGATTGTGTAAAGATAGCTCTCATGGAAGTTATGAAGAACAATCCCCCCGATCTGCTTGTATCAGGTATCAATCCGGGATCGAATCTGTCGAATAACATTCTTTATTCCGGAACCGTTGCCGCTGCAATGGAAGCCGCGCTGTGGGATATTCCATCAATAGCTTTGAGCGTCCGGATTTCAGAACACGGCACGAAGCCTCTGTTCAAGACTGCTTCCTCTGCTCTTGATATGCTTCTTGATAATAACATAAAGAGTAAAATTCCGAATGGAACGGTTGTTAACGTTAATGTTCCGGCTCTGGAATTCAATGAGATAAAAGGTTGGAAATGGACAAGGATGGCTCAATTCAGCGCTGATATTTCGTTCAGAGAAATTGAACCGGGCAGAGTATTCGAATATTACCGGTACAGGTCACTTCCCGTGATCGATCCTGATGGAACCGATGTAGACGCAATCCAGAAGCATTATATCAGCATGACTCTGCTTGATGTTAACAGAACGTCATCCCTTCAGCCACCGATCCTGGAGCTTACAGACGGGAGTTTCTGAGTATTGTTGTTTATTATGACAATCATGCTCGCATCTCCGGACGCAGTTTTCCTGAACCACGATGTAACGCTATACTGTTCATCTCCGGATTCCGGTTATGAAGAGATCACCAGCGAAGTGATAATCCCCCTTACAGCAAGGGGAGTGGAGCGCTACAGAGAACTTGTATCATCGTTCAGGAACACATGGGAATCACTTGAGATCTCAATTGCGGAAATAAAACACTGGAGACCGGGAAGAGGTACAGACAGGGCGGTGCTGAGAGAAATTCCCCACAGATCTCTTCTTCCCGGCGGAAGACTGGAGAGTTCTCTAAGGGAGCTCTTTATGGAATTCCCTGGAATTGAAATAGGAGATACGCTTTTTATTGAGATAAGACGGCATATCGACTATCTGCCGATGGATGATTTCTACTCGTATACATTCTTTGCTGCTGCAAGAGACAGTATCAACTCGGGAAGTTTCAGAGTGCTATGGCCTGCTGATCGGGAAATTCATATTTCTTCCACCGATCTCCCGGAGCCGGAAACAATGCTTATTAACGACACAACGGTATGCTTTTCATGGAGTACTTGTTCTTACAGTCCTCTTTCGACTCTTCCATTCACGCGGAGCACTGCCGAATGCAGCCCTTCCATAACAATTGCCAGCCACCAGCCGTCCGATGTAAGCGCTGGATTGTTCACTGTTCTTGATGAAGCACTCATGCAGGATTACGAACCGGTTGCTGATTCCATTCTGGCGGTAACAGGGTATGAACCGGGGAATATCTCCAAATGGGTTTCAGAAGAGATTGAATACCTGAGCGGAAACTGGGGCAGAGATCCGGGCTATTCACCGCGCCTGCCTCTTGAAACATTGAATGATAATGCGGGTGTCTGCCGTGACAGGGCCGTTCTCCTCCTCT
>DAOWNO010000040.1 GCA_030642525.1 Candidatus Aegiribacteria sp. | reverse complement strand
CTCACGCCTTCGTGGTCGCCTATATAAGCATAGTCATCTTCTATTAGAATATCATTCACACCCATTATCTGTCCTTGTTTTAAAGTATATAGCGGGGTATAAATTCTCGAAAGAAATTCAGGGCTAGAGATATCCGATATATCGATAAGCCACAGTCCGTCCAGAAATGAACACCAGACGCTGTCACCGCAAACAAAGACATCACTCATTCCCTGCCACATACAGCTTCCTGCATGCTGAATAGTCCCATTTTCCCGAAAATCTGTTGATTCCATGAAAAATTCTGAGGGAACCACACATCCATCCGGAAGACATGGAGTGTCTTCTTCAAAGGTAATACGCATTCCAATACCTGTTATACCGGTATAAGATCCTGATTCCTCGAACTGTATTGATTCAGCATCAACAGATATCGCAGCTGTCATTTCAGCTGAAGTTACAGTGAAAGCCGTCACAAGCATAACCCAAAGAGCTAATTGCTTCATTTTCAATCCTTTCAAAATATCTGTAAACTCTACACTCAGAATATTACGAAATATGGGGCCGGACGCTACTTGCGGCACTTGCATAAGAAAAAGGGCGGGATTTTCCCGCCCTTTTCCTTTCTGCTTTTCGCAGGATCTATCTGGTGACAACCAGATTGGTTGTGCCTGTCCAGTCGACGGTTGAAATCCTTACGTGGTATACACCGGAAGGAATAGTACTGCCGCTGGTGTCTTTGAGGTTCCAGACAATGCTGTGCTGCCCCGCGGCCATTTCTTCCGCTGCAAGAGTAGTCACGATTCTGCCTGTTACATCGTAGACATCGATCCTTGCAGCGCCTGTTTCAGCAAGACTGAATGGAATTGTAACGCTGCTCATGGCAGGACTCGGATAAACGGAGTCGAAGCTGTTGATGAATTCAGGTCCGCCTTCACCTTCCCCGACACCGACACCGGTGACGGTGATGGATCCCTGGTAGGATACGTAATCACGTGCCCATGCTACAACGGATATCGTTCCGGTGGTTGTGGGGGAAACATAGAGTGTTACATTTCCGCTTGCATCAGTGAATCCCACTTTGTAGACTTCACCGGACTGCCAGTTACCCTTTTGAAGGCATACTCTTGCGCCGCTTACGGGCGAGCCTTCAGATGTTACTGTAACTGTAACATTGCCGATCCCGTTAATACTGGAAGGATGTGAAGCAGAAAGATCCGGAGCGTCTATGAACCACATCGGAAGTTCAGGTTCTCCGAAAAGGTTGTACTCCTTTACGCACCAGTCAGAATAATCATTTGTGATCGGGGTCATCTCGTCAGAACCCATAAGGTGGGCGACTCCAAGATTATAGAGATCATCATTCCACATTACATCGTAGAAGTACCTTGAAAGAACCTCACTTTCGCCGTAACCCGGATTGGACGGCATACCCCATCCATACCTGGCGTTGAAAGCTCCGAATCCTCCGCCGTTGGGAGAAGCGTTCCATGCGTCACCCATGCATTCGTAACCGTCGAGCTGTCCGATAAGGCATGAGATAGAGTTCCAGATCGCGGGCAGTCCGCCGCCTGATATGTTGGTCTGATTCAGGAAGTCGGTGGTTGTATAGCTTCCACCCGGCAGGGAGAATGATGTCTGCGAACCGTGACTGGCGTGGTACAGATGATGAGGTCCATCGTTAATCATGTTTCTTGTAATGGTGACACTGTTGTTATTACTTGAATCGTAGCATTTCGCCTCTTCCCATCCGGAGGGCACCATCGGGGAAATAAGCTCCGCGCCGGCTGAGCCGTAGCACCAGTAGGGATAACCCCAGAGGAGTTCGGTCGTGTAGCCGATTCTCAATTCAATGGGAGCTGTCTCAAAATAATCAGTAGATGTAATACGTTCGTAAGTGAAAACCTTGTTGTTAAAGATAGTACATTCACCTGTAGTGTTCACGCTTGCTCTTCCAACCCATAGGTCGGGATGGTAATCCAAGCTGTCGATTCCACGCTCACCCCATATATGGTTGTAATTGCTGTCCCACAGATCAGCTCCGGGGGCTGTATCGTTGATATCAGCCCAGTACAGGTCAACGCAGGGGTATTCATTATAAGAACTAGCATGGATCTTGACATCCTGTCCGGCAACTCTGTTATCATCACCATAAATAAGGACGTATTCGACACCTTCATCGCGGCAGTCCGTAAGAAACGCGCGGATTTCCTGGGGAGCGTTGTAGCAGGAGTACTGACTGCCGATGTATGTTGTAGTGTAGACGTTTGTCGGAACGCCCTTTGAGGTTTTCCAGTCCGCGAGATCCTGCGCATATGCCTCATAATCAGGATAGGTGATAATTACATATTCACCGTAAAGAAGGTCTTTCGAATCGATTATGGCTGCTCCTGAGTGAGCGACGTTATCCGGATTGACTACAGTATTTCTGACGATTTCCTGTGAACGGAGTTCGCTCTGAATACTTCTGCGGGAAACGGTTGAAGCCTCCGGGTCGTTCTCGTAGGTAACATTGACAGTAAGGCCTGTAAGAACTTCTATAGTCCCGGACGCGGGATTCCATCGCGCTGGATAGATATTAACGTAAGCAACCGGAATTCCCATAACAACACTTGAATTGATAAATTCAAGGGATGTTGAGGGAAACGATTCGGTCGATGAGTATATCTCGGGGTTTGGGCGAAGAGGCTGTATTTCCTGTTCTACGGAAAGCGGAACGGGAAGCGCGGAAGGAATTACTGTGTATCTTCCGCGGATGTCAGAATATTCGGCGTCGATGATCTCGATACTCGTAGCAGCGCATCCTGTTGGAAGAGCTATCTTCTCAGTATAGACAGGAAGACATGGAGCGCCTTCTTTGATCATAATACGCATTCCGATACCTGTTACCCTGGTATAAGGTCCTGTTTCCTCGATCTGTATCGCGGAAGCATCAACAGGTATTGTAACGGTCATTTCACCTGCAGTAACAGTGAACGCTGCCATAAGCATAACAAAAAGAACAAATTGCTTCATTTTCAATCCCTTCATGGTTATCTGAAATTCTGCTCTGAGAATTTCACATTATTAAAGAAAAGTAGTTTCCTGTCAGTAAATATCCAGCATCGGTTTGCCTGAAGAATATCATTCAACTGAAAAACAACACCATATTTCCCGTTTCAGTTCCCTGAATTTCGGATAGATCGAAGAAAAGAATGTTAAAAAATACCTGCCTGAAGCAGATCTTCTGCAATTCCTGTTAAATCAATATCGGTTTGTTCCGGTGAAGTCCATACTATGGAATCCGGAGATACCGCTTCGAACTGAAGGAAATTCACATTATCGATACGGCAGATGAGGTAATCCACTCCAAAATACTCACTGGCCATAAACGCTCTTTCGATTGATGACCCTTCTCCAAGATCCATCGGGTCAGAGAATATGGAAATCTCATCTGAAGCCATTGTTCTGAGAATTCCGATGAATTCCCTCGCGAGGGCCGGTCCATTCTCTCCCGGGAAAGTAGATACTGCCACATAAACAAGTGCCGTTTCGGTCGTGACAACCTCATCCCAGTTGATACCGGTCTGTACGATACTGACCTGTTCACCTGAGAAAGTTGAGGCATCTTCATCACCTGAATCGGCTAATACATCAAGGAAAAGAAAACCGCCTATTATGACAGCGACTCCGATTACTATGTAAGTCATTGGAATTGAACTGTCATCATCGTCTCCGCTGCCGCTCGGATCAGCGGCCATGACAGGACAGGTCAGCATGAACAGCATTGTGAGCAGCGCAGACGCTGTTTTTCTAAATCCTGCAGTCATCGCTATCAACCTTCTTCCTTATTACTCATCCTCAGTTTCTACCTTTGCCATGATATTTTCCTGTATTTCTCTGGGAACCGGTTTGTAACCCTCGTAAGTCTGACTGAAGCTGCCTCTGGCCTGGGTGAGGGATTTGAGTGTATTTGTGTACTGGAAGAGCTCGGATTCGGGTATGGATGCTTTTATGACCTGGAAAGCGCCCTCAGCTTCAATTCCCTGAATTCGTCCTCTTCTGGTTGTCAGGTCGCTCATGACATCGCCCATGAATTCTTCGGGGACCGTAACCTCAAGACTTACGACAGGTTCAAGAAGGCTTGGACCTGCATTCAACATTACTTCTTTAAAACACTTTCTTGCAGCAAGCTTGAATGCCATATCCGAAGAGTCTACAGGATGATAGGATCCATCAAACACAACTGCTTTGATATCCACCACTATACTGTTTGAGATCGGACCGTTCTTCATTGCCTCCAGAATACCTTTTTCCACAGCAGGAATGAAGTTGGTAGGCACATTGCCCCCTACTACTTTACTGCTGAATTCAAATCCTCTGCCGCGTGGAAGCGGTTCAAGTCTGATGAAAACGTGACCATACTGACCCCGTCCACCGGTCTGCTTCCTGTGTTTGTAGGACCCCTCCGCCGTTTTGCTGATAGTCTCGTGGTAAGCGATTTTCGGCTTGAATATTTCTGTTTCCACCCCTGTGGTTTCCTTGAGTCTGTCCAGCATTACTTTCAGGTGCAGGTCACCCATGCCGGACAGAGTTGTCTGCCCGATATCCGATTCATTTCTGAGAATCAGTGTAGGATCCTGAGCAGCAAGTCTTGAAAGGCCCGAACCCATCTTGTCCTCTTCACCCCGTTTTTTAGGAGCAATTGCGACTCTGTATACCGGTTCAGGAAAAGTAATGGGCTTCAATATGATGTGGCTTCCCTTTCCTGCCAGTGTATCGTTAGGTAATGTAGTCTTCAGCTTTGCGATGGCTGCGATGTCGCCTGTTACAAGCCTGTCGGTGTCAATTCTTTTGCCGCCGCTCATGAAGTAGTAATTACCCATTCGTTCGGATGTGTTTCTGGTTGTATTCGTCACATCCTCCGTACCGCTGATTTCACCACTTATGACTCTTATATAGACTATCTCGCCCATGTGGATATCGACTTTGCTGTTGAAAACCCTTGCTGTAAACGGGGCTGACGGATCAGGCGCTATCTCAACTTTCTTATCGCCATCAGTCGCGGAGACAGGTAAGGCATCAAGTGGGGAAGGGATGAATGTCTGTATACTGTCAAGAAGAAAACTCTGTCCCGCGGGCGGGATAGAAAGACCGCAGAAAACAGGAAAGAAATTTCTTGTACGGGCGGCTTTCATGAGCCCGGAATTCATTTCCTCAGATGTCAGGGTCTCATTTTCAAAGAAGGATTCCATAAGTGTTTCGTCTGTTTCGGCAGCTGTTTCCACAAGCTGCATTCTGTACATTTCAAGGTCATCCTTCGCAGCATCAGGAACAGGGATATCCTTACCTTCAGCGTTAACAGCTTTACCTGTGAGTACGTTGACTATTGCTATGAGAACATCATTCTCCCGAGCGGGGAATGTTATCGGAACAACATTCTTCGTAAGATTTTTCCTGATATCGGAGATGACTCTATCGAAATCGGTACTGTCTCTGTCAACACGGTTAATCCAGAAGATGAGAGGTTTGTTGCTTCTGGCTGCATAATCCCATGTTTTCAGGGTTCCGACTTCGACTCCATCCGTACCGTCAACAACAAGTACAACACCATCCGCTACGATTATGCTGCCAATTGTGGCGCCATGGAAATCCGCCAGTCCAGGCGAATCGATGATATTGATCTTGTGGTCTTTCCAGTCGAGGATACCCAGGGAAGAGGAAAGGCTGTGCTTCCTTTCGCGACTCTCATTGGTGAAATCGAATTGACTGGTGCCATTGTCAACCTTTCCCATCCGGTCGACTGTTCCGCCGACGAAGAGTAAAGAATCGCACAGGCTGGTTTTCCCTACAGATCCATGTCCAATGACTACAACTGTTCTGAGCTTATCAGGTGTATAATTCTTCAATCTGGTGCTCCTGTTCCCGATCTGATTTGCATTACATAGTAGAGTAATTCGAGTGTTCTTAAAGGAACGTATTATTTACGAATGAATTGTGCTTCTGTCAACTCTTTAAAGCACAGGACAATTTTAGATGTGAAGGAGGATAATTGAGTTCAGCACGGCTGTTATTGCTTTTCATCGGAATAGCCTTCCTGTGGTTCATAATAAGGCAGGTCATGAAACACTGGATCGGAGGTCCTGATCGGGAAGAACTTTACAGAAAAATCGACTCTGCAGAAAGAATGATAGAGAGAGAAGCTGGAACCAATATACCAAGGTGTCCTATCTGTGATTCACCAACGGAGCTTTACAAGTATCCTCATATCAGAGTCTGGAGGTGTTGTAACTATCCCGAGTGCAGAGGTTACGTCAAAGCGAAGAAACCGGCAAGGATGAAATTTGCCTCTGACTGGGACAGGAAACGAAATAGAAAAAAAAGCTGAAAATCTGAATTTTGCCTGTTCTACGGGATTTGAGAGTTACACAGTTGCCGCATTGATATCACATTTATAGATTGATCGTTCCCTGATTTTCAATTTCAGAACTGAATGGGAGGAACAGTGTCCTTTCAGGAAAAGCGAATTTACAGACATCCGATTCTTGGTCAGCCGGACGCTGAAAGAGTAGAGTTTACATTCAACGGACAACCTGTCATCGGACTGGAGGGTGAGGCTGTATCATCCGCTGTCTTCGCTTTCGGCATTCACATATTCGGACATCACAATGCCGACGAAAGCCCGCAGGGGATGTTCTGTGCAAATGGACAGTGCTCGCAGTGCACACTTCTGATTGATGGAATTCCAATGAAAAGCTGCATTGTTCCTCTTAAGAGGGGGATGGATGTCAGAAGCCTTGAGGGACTGCCATCGCTCGAAGATCTTCCCGGACCGGATGTGCTGATTCCTGTGAAGGTTCAAACCAGGGTATTGATACTCGGTGCAGGACCCTCCGGTATGGCTGCCGCAATTGAACTCGGAAAAGCAGGGATAGATACGATAATAGTGGATGATAAGGATCGTCCTGGCGGCAAGCTTGTCCTTCAGACTCACAAGTTCTTCGGTTCGGAAGCGGACTGTTATGCCGGAACACGTGGTATTCATATAGCAGAATTGCTCGCAGGGGAAATTTCAGAGATGGATTCCGTTGATATATGGCTTAACAGTATCGTTCTTGGAGTATTCAGTGACGGGACTGTCGGAATCAGGTGCGAAGATGGTTACAGGATAGTGAAACCGGAGTATCTTCTTGTAGCAACGGGAGCCAGGGAAAAATCATTGTCCTTTCCGGGATGCACACTTCCAGGTGTTTATGGCGCCGGAGCTTTTCAGACACTGGTAAACAGAGATCTTGTCAGGTGTGCTGAGAGGATATTCGTTGTCGGCGGGGGGAATGTGGGGCTTATCGGAGCCTATCACGCTCTTCAGGCAGGTATGACGGTGGTCGGGCTTGCGGAAGCTCTTCCGGTATGCGGTGGATACAAGGTTCATGCTGATAAAATTAAAAGACTTGGAGTACCGATATACACCGGACATTCCATAATCGCGGCACATGGAAACGAACAGGTGGAAGCCGTGACGATCGCCAGGGTTGATGATTCCTTTTCTCCTTTGCCCGGTACCGAGCGCACGTGGGAAGTAGATACGATTTTAGTTGCCGTTGGATTGAATCCGATTGATGAATTCCACCGGAAAGCTCTCGATTTCGGCATGAAATCCATGATAGCAGGTGACGCCGAAGAAATTGCTGAAGCAAGCGCCGCGATGTTCACAGGCAGGATAAGAGGTCTTGAGATAGTGGCAGAACTTGGTTCCGTGAGAGTAAGTATACATGATGAACTCATGGAAAAGGCTGAAATACTCAAGAGTCCCGGCGGAGAGGTTCTTCCATACAGCCCCCCTGAGGAAAGCACAGGAGTCTTTCCGGTTCTGCACTGTACACAGGAGATTCCATGCAACCCATGCATGACGATATGTCCGAAGGGTCTCATCGGGACATCAGGACATCCGATAATGGGATTGCCTGAATTTCATGGCGAATGCTTGGGATGCGAAAAATGCGTTGCTGTCTGTCCGGGACTGGCGGTGACTCTTGTCGATTTCAGGAATTCTTCTGACAGACCGATTGTAACTGTTCCATTCGAGCTTGGTGAATGGCTTCTTGAGGAAGGCATGGAAATGACTGTCACAGGATGGGAAGGGGATGTCCTCGGCAAAGCGATCCTGACCGGATGGAAGTACGCAGCAGGATTCCCGAAAACACTTCTGCTGAAACTCGAGACACCTGCTCCGATTGCCTGCAGGACAGCCGGAGTTGTTATTCAGGATCCAGATGAAATCAAGCCTCTTCCAGTTCCGTTGGAAGCGCCTCTGCATGATACGGCTGTCATCTGCAGGTGTGAACGTGTTACCGCGGGGGAGATTCGAGAGTATATCAGGGCAGGTATCAGGGATATGAACCATCTGAAAGTTCTGACAAGAGCCGGATTCGGAGCATGCGGCGGAAAAACCTGTTCAACACTGATTGAAAGAATTTGCAGGGAGGAAGGGATTCCACCGGAGGAGATTACACCGTTTACCGACAGACCGCTGTTTGCCGAGACTCAACTTGGCTGGTTTGCCGGAAAGGAGAATGATGATGAGTAATTCAACTTACGATGTCATCATTATCGGATCGGGCAGTGTGGGAACCCCTATGGCAATGAGCCTTGCCGGAGCCGGAATTTCAGTTCTCTGCCTTGACAGCGCTTCTTCCGCGGGTCAGGGAAACAACAAGTGCGCCATCGGAGGAATCAGAGCCACACATACCGAACCGGCAAAGGTGACGCTTGCGCTTCGGTCTCTTGAAATATTGAAAACGTGGGAGGAAATTCACAGGGAAAACATAGGATGGTATCAGGGAGGATACGCTTATGTTGCCTATGATGAAGACACTGTTTCACTGTTCAGGCGGAATGTGCCGCTTCAGCGAAACGCGGGTCTCAACATTAATCTTGTCTCAGCATCCGAGATCGGGGAGCTTGTTCCAGGCATAAACACCGATGGGCTTCTGGGTGGAACCTGGTCACCCGGGGACGGCAGCGCCAGTCCTATGCTCTGCTGTTACGCGTTCTACAGAAGAGCGGAGGAACTCGGAGCGGAATTCGGGTTTAATGAAACAGTTCAGGGATTCAATATCGATAAAGAAAAAGTTGTTTCAGTAATCACTGACAGGGGAAAATATTCATGTGGAGCGGTTGTCAACTGCGCGGGTTCTTTCGCTGTGGAGGCAGGAAAAATGGCGGGAGTCGAACTTCCGGTATACCCCGACTGCCACGAAGCCGGTATCACCGAACCTGTTGAAAGGCTTTTTGATCCAATGATTGTTGATATCCGGAAAGCTCCCGGATCGGCGAATTACTATTTCTACCAGCACGAGACAGGTCAGATCGTATTCTGCATCACACCGGATCCGCCGGTTCCAGGAACATCTATCGAGGAAACTTCCGGATTCCTGCCGCTCGTGGCCCCGCGAATGGTGAATCTGTACCCCAGGCTGGCGAATCTGAAAGTAAGGAGAGTCTGGCGGGGAGTTTATCCCATGACTCCTGACGGATCACCGATTCTGGACAGATGCGGCCCTTCCAACCATTACGTAGCGGTTGGAATGTGCGGCCAGGGATTCATGCTCGCTCCGGCGATAGGGGAGTTGATGTCAAGATTCCTGACGGATGAACTGACCGGGAAGGATAGGAAAGTTCTCCGCGAATTGAGGCTGGACAGACAATTCAGTTCGGATGAAGCGCTGAAATAACAGGGGACGTACCGCACTTCTTCAACTTGTAAGGGAAAAAGATGAAATACATTTCCATATTATTATTGTTGATCTTGTCCATTACCGCTTTCGCGGAAATGTCTGTCTGCGGCACAGAGGAATTACTTCCAATCGGTTTTACGGATGAAGAGCTCTTAAGGCTTGATGAGATCGGATGCAATACTATAGCGACCTCGCCTCCGCCGGACGGAACGGTTAATCCCGGTGAGTACGCTCCCGCAACAGGTGTTTTTATCAGGTGGCCGATGGGTCTTCCTGATGATCTGATAGTATCATTTTCCCAGGTGACGACGGTATGGGTGATCTGTGAAGCTTACCAGCAGAGCTCCGCGGAGACACACTTTCAGAATGCCGGAGTCAATATGGACAATGTCGACTTCATAATAGCTAAGACTGATCGCATCTGGGTTCGCGATTACGGCCCGTGGTTCGTGCTTCTTCCTGACGGCAGTCAGGGGATTTTCAACTACACCTACAACAGACCCAGACCGAATGACAACAATTTCCCCGTAGTCGTTGGTTCCACCTGGGGCATACCTGTCTACACATCCATGAT
>DAOWNO010000124.1 GCA_030642525.1 Candidatus Aegiribacteria sp. | reverse complement strand
GTCCGTCTGGGATGGGTAGAATCATATCTTCATGCAGGGAATCAAATTCGCAGGTAAGCCATGCTTCAAGCAGGAGGTCATCAGGCGGCAGATACGCCAGAGCTTCAAGGGGAAGTCCGGCAAGATCCAGCGCCGAGATCTTCCAGCCGCCCAGATTGCCGTAACCTTCGGATTCTAGGCTTTCCAGCAGATCAATGTAATCACACTCCATTGCTCTGCCGTGATAGAGCCCCAGCATTCTGAAAAGGGTTTCGTCCAGAAGAGATGTATCTGTTCGGAGAATTGAGAGTAATGAATCACGAACCTGGACAAATCCGCCGGCCAGATACAGAGAATCAACCTCTCTGAATACTGCAGACCGGATTACCTCTTCTGTTTGCGGTGGTGGCAGTTCCTCCGTCTGCACGGTTCGACAGGAAATCGGCAATAATATCAGAAGTACAAACATCAGATGTTTCAATTCAGTATCTCCGAATACAGCCATGCATTTGCAAGCACATGTTTCACGTACCCTCTTGTTTCAGTAAAAGGTATCTGTTCGATAAACAGCTCGGGATCTGATGAATCAAGGGGAAAAGCTTCCATCCATTTTGCGGCGTTCCCCGGTCCCGCATTGTAGGCGGCCAGAGCAAGAACGGATGACCCATTGAAGGCTGAATTCTGTCTGGCAAGATAAAGAGAACCGTACATTATGGAATTTTCCGGGATATAGAAATCGTTGCCGGTCAGGACGGGAAGGCCATACCATCTTGCGATATCCCCTGCTGTTCCGGACATCAGCTGTATCAGACCCTTTGCTCCAATCCAGGATCCGGCAAATCTGTTGAAATAGCTTTCCTGTCTCATGAGTCCGGTTACGATGAATGCATCGATGTTCATTCCGGATACAGTACTCTCGGTGAGTTCCCGGTAAGGAGCCGGGAAGTAAAAGCACAGCAAAGTATCAGGCAGCATGCCGACGCCGGCCCTCCGAAGCTCCCTGTCATATCTTCTAAGAAGCGCCAGGCATTCGCGATGTTCGCCCATAAGAGAAAGAGCAGCGGCTCTTAGTCCCGGGTCACAAGCTTCGGTTGTGTACAGCATTGATGAAGCCATTGCTCCGTATCCATCCTTCATCATATCAACTGCAAGCGATGTAACCGGATCGTTACTCAGATCCAACCGTGGATACACTATCCTGTCTCTACTGCCACCTGTTCTCTCAGCAGCCAGCAGGCCATAAAACTCCCAGGTATGTCTCTGCGCGGTTTCAAGCAGCAGAGCATTCTGCAGAGTTGTATTACCTGTTCTGTTATTATATCTGGCTCTCCAGAAAAGCATTTCATCGCACCATGCGGAGAAAGGATACGCACGGATACCTTCAACCCAGATTGAATCTCCGATATTTCCCCTGCCGCACATGTAATGACAGAATCCGCCGCGCCAGAAGGCAAGTGCGCCGCCGTAATTCCCAACTGAAAGTGATGCCATGTACGCATCCGCGGCAGCGGGCCAGTTCCTCTCTGAATCGTAGTATTTCGCTGCCAGATAAGCCGCTTCAGAAGCTGTTGGATGCCGCGGGTGCTCCTCAGCGAACTCGTGATAGCTGCTGTAGTATTCACCGGGCGGTCTTTTCAGGCCTCTTTGAGCTCGCGCTCGATATAGGGCAGCTCTTGCACGAAGTGAATCGGGGGAATCATCAGCAATAGAATCGCAGAAGGTCAGAAGATCTGTGAAACGGGAGGCTTCTCTGAGTATGGACATGGCCATTCCTGCGAAAAAAACCGAATCATTCGAAACGACAGCAAGGCTCTCAGCTGTGCTTTCGTAACCTTCCTCCACGAGAACATCAGTTATTCTCCAGGATGTAGACCATGTTTCCTCGTCCAGACCGATCAGAACCATGGCTGCAAGAGCAGAGATCTGTCCGCCCCGGTCAAGCCTCTTCTCCCACAGTTCAATCGTACCGGAAAAGAGAAATCTATCCCTTTCTGCCCTGAGGAGTTCGAATCTGTCATTCTCATAAAAAGCAGCAAGGTCGAACGCGACTTCATCCCACCAGGAACCTGCTGTTTCAAATGTAATCTCGAGTTCATCGCACACCTCATCCCCCAGAAATGGAAGTATGCGCGAATCAATAACGGTCTGATCAATCTGTCCCTTGTTCATCTGGCCATCAGGGCAGATCATCGCTCGGATTGCCCTTTCAGCTATATTTTCCGGCGCTGGAAGTATGCCTGAAACAGGTCTTTCATCTGAATCCCTGGTCAGCCAGAATCGCAGAAGAATGTCGTCTTCCGAAACAAGCAGTAATGCTTCTTCCTCTCTGCGAGAGAGATCAAGAAGGGATATTTTCCATCCGGACAGATCAATATTCCGAGCAAGTTCGATACTGTCCAGAAGCAGAATGCAGTCATCCTCCCGTCCGGTGGCATGATAAATCCCGGTGAGTCTGAATAGCAGTGGATCTTTATCTATATTTCTTTCCCTCAGGAGTTCAAGCAAAGCATTCACCGCTAAACCGTTCCTTCCTGTCAGAGCAAGGGAGTCAATCGTTTTCAGGAGCATGTCCGATGATGTGCATTGAGCAGAAGATCCTCGCAGCTGAGATAGAATGTTCGGAGATTTGAGGAGAATACTGGATGTATTTTCTGATAATATACGGTCATTATAGCCAGATGTGTGGGTTTTATGCCAATGCTTCATTGTCGGACATGTTCCTAGTGAATATCCTGATACAGAGCAGACAAATATTAGCAGTGTGATCAGCAGGAGGAT
Organism: Candidatus Aegiribacteria sp.; assembly: GCA_030642525.1. Lineage (GTDB taxonomy): Bacteria > Fermentibacterota > Fermentibacteria > Fermentibacterales > JCC-6 > Aegiribacteria. The sequence continues at coordinate 3,692 of DAOWNO010000124.1, read as the reverse complement.
TCTCATGTAATTCCCGTCAGTGTTTGAAATGCCTTGTTCCGGTGAACACCATGGACATGCCGTGCTCGTTCACCGAATCAATGACTTCCTGATCGCGAATTGAACCGCCTGGCTGCACAACAGCACTTATTCCGGCTTCTCCCGCTCTATCAATAGCATCTCTGAAGGGAAATAAGCCATCAGAAGCCAGCACTGCTCCAGCCAGAGAATGCCCCTCACGTTCAGCTCTTCGAATAGCAAGATCAAGGCTTTCGATCCTGCTCATCTGTCCGGCGCCAACGCCAAGAGTTCCCACGCTGTCACCTATGACTATCGCATTACTCTTAACTGATCTGCATATTATCCATAGAATTTCCATTGCCTGCAGTTCCACTGCTTTCGGTATTCTCTCGGAAACAACTTCAACATTTTCCAGGCCGTTTACAGTATCAGCGACCTGAATGAGCAAACCGCCCCAGATGCTTCTGATCTGTTTCCCCCCCTCGCGTCCTTCAGGCATTCTCAGTATTCTAAGTTTTTTTCTTTTCTGAAGTCTTTCAAGTGCATCATCATCAAATGATGGAGCAAGAACGATCTCCAGAAAGATACCCTTAAGTTTCGCAACCAGTTCCATGTCAACATTACTGTTAACCGCAAGTATTCCACCGTATGGTGAGATCGTATCAGCCCTGAATGCATGAGTAAAGGCTTCGGCAGGAGTTTGTCCAATTCCTGCGCCGCAGGGATTTCCATGCTTCATCAACACCACGGAATGTGTATTTCCCGGCATTTCAGATACCAGATCCCATGCGGCTGTTGCATCAAGATAATTATTATAGCTCAGAGCTTTACCCCCGAGTATCTCAGCTCTGCCGAACCCTTCCAGCGGCCATGTAAAATGCACTGATGCAGACTGATGCGGGTTCTCACCGTAACGCAGAGCTGGCACAATACCCCGTTCAAGACTTACAGCGATCTCAAGATCATATCGTGACGTGATGTCGAACGTCCGGGCGGCCATGACTCTTCTGAAATCCTCATCATCCCCACCGTTTGATACGGCTTCAAGAACTTCCTGAAACACATCTGCTCCCGCTGCGGCAATGACATGGCGCCAGTTCTTGGCGGCAGCACGAATCATTGTCGGACCGCCGATATCTATGAGTTCCACAAGTTCAGGATCAACAGGTTCCATTCCATCGGTCATACTGAAAGGATAAAAGTCAACCGCGACAAGATCGAACAGAGGCTTTCCTTCCTTTTCTCTGATGAGACGGTCATCTCCTGCTGCCAGTATCGAAGCATGAAGTTCGGGGTGAAGAGTTTTGACTCTACCGCCCAGAAGCGAATCAATTCCTGTAATTTCCTCTGTGGGTGTAACTTCTATCCCTGATTTTCTGAGCGCATCCGCGGTACCTCCGGAGGCGTATATTCTCCAGCCCAGCATGGAAAGTCCTGAAGCAAATTTCTCCAGGCCTTTCTTATTCCAGACACTTATCAGAGCGGTTCTTTTTCTGTCAGCCATTACTCTCCATCCATTTTCTTGCTTCAAAGAATGATATCGGATTTCTCTTGTGCTCACTTGAACCAGACAGCAGTCGTATTCTTTCTGCTGCTGCTTCAGACACACCTGTCCCTTCAAAATATGCTTGAATATCGGAGTATGATACTCCCATTTCACCTTCATCGCTCTGACCCGGCCATAATCCGGCAGATGGGACCCGGCTTAAGATCCATTCGGGAAGTTCCAGCGATTCAGCGAGTTTCCTTATTTCCTCTTTATACAATCTGCCTAAAGGCAGAAGATCGGCTGCGCCGTCCCCCCACTTGGTCCAGTATCCAACCTGTATCTCAGAATAATTACTTGTTCCAAGGACGAGCCGATCGGCAGAATTAGCGTAAAGCATTGCCATTCTCAGGCGGGATTTGATGTTAGCTGAATTCATAACCGAAGTTTCCTCGAGTCCTCCAGCCATTTTGAATGAATCCAGAACAGGAGAGAGGTCACATATGCGGTGCTTAACCTTAAGATGATCAGCTATTCGAATACCGTCATCCGTGTCTTCCTGTACGCTTCGGCAGGGCATTATCAGCCCGAGTACATTCATCGCCCCAAGCCCTCGAGAAGCCAGAGAAGCGGCTACCGCGGAATCAATTCCTCCGCTGAGTCCAACAACCACTCCGCTTGCTGATGCGCTGAAAACAGTCCTGCAAATCCATTTCTGAATCGCTTCGGACAGTTCTGTAAAATCAATATCCAATTTCATTTCTCTCCACTTTTCACAGGTCTTAGCGTCAGTTTCCGCTCAAGTGGTTCAACAGATACCACTTCCACCTTCACATTCGAACCTTCCCGAAAAGGTCCACTTAACTCATTGAATGGAATACCAGCCCTTCTGATCTCGCTCGCAGGGGCAAGGCCCTCGGCGGGAACACCTGCAAGTCTGACGAATATACCGAACCGTTTTACACCGGTAACCAAGCCATCATACACTTTACCCGTTTTCCGGGAAAGGTAAAGAAGCCCCATGAGTTCATCAGCTTCCCGTTCAGTTCTTTCAGCATTCAGCTCACACCTGCTTGCTTCTGACGCAAGTTCAGCAATATCTCCGTCGACAGCAGGGATGATTCCCCCCTCCTGCATTGCAAGGATCTGATGCACAAGAAGATCGGGATATCGTCTTATGGGACTTGTGAAATGCATATAGCTTCGGAGAGCAAGCCCGAAATGCCCTGTGTTGGACGGCGAATAAACAGCCTTCTGAAGAGAGCGAAGAATATACTCAACAGCCAGATCGCGTAGAGGTGAATCCTGAAGACTGTCAAGAATCCGCCTAAGAACTGCCGTGTTGTGAATTCTTCCGCCGGGAAGCTTCAATCCCAGCGAATAAAGCTGTTCCGCAAGACGTTCTTCAGACTTTTCAACCGGCTCATCATGTACTCTGAACAGCACGGAAAGGTTCGACCACATGCAATGATCGGCTACCGCTCTGTTCGCTTCAATCATGAAATTCTCAATCAGCCTGTGAGCGGAATCAGATACAACACGCCTGAAACCTGAAGGCCACCCGTCACTTCCAAATTCAACTCTGTACTCGCTGCTTCCAAGATCAAGAGTTCCTCTTGCATCCCTCACTCTGTCAAGATCATCAGAAAGCCCGCCCAGAATCCCGAAAAGATCTTTCAGCTCAGGATCGGAACCTTTGCTATTCAAGTACTCATACGCTTCTTCATATGTCATTCGTCTGTCCGATCTTATGACAGACGGCACTATGCTGAAATCCACACGCTCGCCTGATTCATCAAACTTCATAATAACCGTTCTCGTCGGTCTGTCTTCGAGCGGTCTTAGACTGCATGCACCGTTTGAAAGGCTTTCAGGCAACATGGGAATTACCCTGTCCGGAAGATATACACTGGTTCCCCTCAATCTGGCTTCAGTATCAAGAGCGCTGTCTCCGGAAACGTACAGAGCAACATCAGCGATATGAACGTGAAGTTCGCGAAGGCCATCGACGGTGCGGATAGAGATGGCGTCATCGAAATCACGGGCATCTACCGGATCAATCGTAATGGTATACAGGTCACGGAAGTCAGTCCTTCCATCGATGGACCAGGGCTCGGACGCAAGTTCAGCAGCCTCATCAAGTACTTTGTCTGTAAATTCCTCCGGTAAAGCATGATCAAGCACAACAGAATCAATCAGCGCTTTG
>DAOWNO010000076.1 GCA_030642525.1 Candidatus Aegiribacteria sp. | reverse complement strand
GTCTGGCGGATTATTCCGGAGGTGTATTTCTTGCTTCCTGGCATCATGGCGTAACCTGGCTGGACTGGAAAGGGACGCCGCAGAGGGATGATGATGTATTTATCAGCTGGAACACTGAGAACAGCGGACTTCTGAACGATCAGATCAGAAGCGCGGTGATTTCATCATCCGGAGAAGTATGGTTCGCTCAGGAACCGTACTTTGGATCGCCATCCGAACCCAGCGGGGTGGTAAGACTCTCCTGGACACCAGGAGAGGAGACTACCGCGTCATGGAAAACCTTCGAGCCATCTGACGGACTTCCATCAGGATCTGTAAGGGATGTCGAGTCAACATCTTCATCTTCCATAGCCTGGATGGGAACTGAAGATGGACTGGTTGAAGGGAATATTCTGACAGGTCGGGTACTTTACTCCGCAGGCACGCCGCAGGGATTGCCATCCGCGGATGTGCAATCGATAGCTCTTTCAAGAAATGGAGATCTCTACGTGGGAACAACCGGTGGTCTCGTTGTGCTGAAATCAGGTGAAGAGACTTTCGTGGATATAGAAGAAGTGTCAGGAAGCCTGGATATGTTTGGTTTCGATAATCTGTCCTGTCTCTGGGCGGGGTCTTCAGGTCTCTGGGGCGGGTCTTCAGAAGGGCTTTACAGAATCTATCCCGATGGATCCGTTGAAGTATACAACACACTGAATTCACCACTGCAATCACTCAATGTGAGAAACGTAGCCTGCGATGCGGACAGTGGTTTTCTATACATCGCTACAGATCACGGTTTGTGGAAACTCCATCTTGAACAGGGAATGACAGGCAACATAGAAACAGCAACGGTATATCCAAATCCGTTTGTTCCGACAGCAGGAGAAGTCCTTGGAATCGCGGGGCTTCCGGATACAACTCTGGATTTTCATCTGTTTGACCTGAGGGGAGAGCTTGTTTATGAGTCCCTGTCACAGAACAGGGACATGTTCTCGTGGGATGGTTATGACAACAGTGGTGAACCTGTCGCTTCGGGAACTTATATTGTACGGATCTCACAGGATGGTGAAAACAGGTTCTTCAAACTTGCGATTGTTCGATAAAAACCGGAAGAGGTTGATTCCATGAAAGGTGTTGTTCTCGCTGGTGGACTGGGAACAAGGCTCAGGCCGCTGACCAGTATAACAAACAAGCATCTGCTGCCAGTTTATGATCAGCCTATGATCTTCTACCCTCTTCAGAAGCTTGCTGAGGCGGGGATCAGGGATGTAATGCTGGTTACAGGAGGGAATAGCGCGGGAGATTTTCTTCGGCTCCTTGGCGATGGGTCGCATTTCGGACTCGATACTCTTAATTACGCTTATCAGACAGGAGAAGGTGGCATTGCGGAAGCGATAGGTCTGACAGAAGCATTTGTCGGCGGTGATAAATTCATTGTTATCCTGGGTGACAATATTCTTGAGGATTCGCTTGAGCCATATGTGGAGACGTTCCGGAAACAGGAGAATGGAGCGAGAATACTTCTGAAGGAAGTGAACAATCCCAGAGATTACGGAGTAGCTGAGATCGAGGGAGACAGAATCATATCGATAGTAGAAAAACCAGAATGTCCCAGAAGCAGCTTTGCCGTCATTGGCGTCTACATGTACGATGATTATGCGTTTGAGGTTATTGATACGCTTCAGCCTTCCGCGAGGGGAGAACTTGAGGTTACCGATATAAACAACGCTTATCTGAGTGCCGGTAAACTCAAGGCAGATATCATTGAAGGCTGGTGGGCGGATTCCGGAAGCAGCATTGATGGTCTTCTGGAGTCCGGGATCAGAGCAAGGGAACTTCGAGTGAGGAGCAAGATGTGAAGCTTCTCATCACAGGTGGCGCGGGTTTCATCGGGAGTAACTTCACAAGAATGGCGGTTAATCAAAACCCTTCATGGAAGGTTACCGTTCTGGATAAGCTGACTTATGCCGGCAGGCGGGAAAATCTCTCTGACCTGGAAGATAATTCCCGTTACACATTTATCCGCGGAGACATCTGCGATCCTGGTGCGGTGGCTGAAGCGATGAATGGATGCGACGCAATTGTCAATTTTGCGGCTGAAACTCATGTGGACAGATCCATTGATGATTCTTCCTCTTTTGTCAGGACCGACATTGAAGGTGTCAGGGTTCTTCTTGAGGAATTCAGGAAAGAAAAACGGAATCTCTTCCTTCAGATATCTACTGATGAAGTATACGGCAGTGTTGAATCCTGGAAATCTCGAGAAGGCGATGTGCTTGCTCCGAGAAGTCCGTATGCGGCATCCAAGGCTGGCGGAGAACTGCTGGCCATGAGCTACTGGACAACCCATCAAACCTCTGTTGTAGTAACGAGATCGTCGAATAATTATGGTCCATGGCAGTATCCCGAGAAACTGTTCCCTCTTTTCATTACGAACGCATTGGACGGAGAACCTCTTCCATTGTATGGAGATGGCCTGAACCGTCGAGACTGGATGCATGTGTTCGATCATTGCAGAGCACTGATGCTCATACTGGACGATCCTGTTCCGGGCTCCGTCTACAACATCGGAGCAGGGGAGGAGCATACAAACAGGGAAGTGACTGATGGCATACTTGCGGCAACAGATGCTGATCCGGGTCTTGTGCGGTATATTGATGATCGTCCGGGACATGACAGACGCTACGCTCTTGATGTCGGTTCCATAAAAGAGAAGCTTGGCTGGAAAGCTGAGATTTCCTTTGAAGAAGGACTTGAACTTACAGTCGCATGGTATAGAAATAATCGTGCCTGGTGGGAAGAGATAAAATCAGGCAGATTCAAGGAATACTACAGAGTTATGTACTCTGAAAGATTGGGTAATCCCCGGGAGAACAGATGAGAGTACTTGTAACAGGCGGTGCCGGTTTCATTGGCAGCCACCTTTGTGAAAGGCTGCTTTCTGAAGGACACGAAGTGCTGGCGATGGATAACCTTATTACCGGATCGATTGATAACATCGCGAATCTGGCCGGTAACGACAATTTTACATTCATTCATCATGATGTGACAAATTACATTTTTATGCAGGGAGAGCTTGATTTCATTTTTCACCTTGCTTCTCCTGCGAGTCCGGCTGACTATCTTGCCTTTCCAATTCAAACGCTGAAAGTCGGATCGCTGGGAACTCATAAAACCCTGGGTCTCGCAATGGAGAAGAATGCCGGTTTTCTGCTTGCTTCAACCAGTGAAGTCTATGGAGATCCTCTTGTTCATCCCCAGACGGAGGATTACTGGGGGAATGTGAATCCGGTAGGCCCAAGGGGAGTTTATGACGAGGCAAAGCGGTTCGCGGAAGCCCTGACATTCGCGTAAGGCGCTTTCACGGGATGAATACAAAAATTGCCAGGATCTTCAATACTTACGGACCCAGAATGAGAGCTGATGACGGAAGGGTTGTCCCCGCTTTCATCTCGCAGGCACTGTCCGGTCGTAATCTTACAGTCTTCGGTGATGGCAGCCAGACTCGAAGTTTCTGTTTTGTTTCAGATACGGTTGACGGACTGGTTCGTTTAATGATGAGTGATTTCGAGGGCCCTGTGAACATAGGTAACCCTGAAGAGATGACTATCCGGGAGTTCGCCGGTTTTGTACTGAAGAGAATTAGAACAAAGAGTTCAATCGATAACAGAGATTTGCCTATAGATGATCCTAAGATCAGAACCGGATATATCCCTGGCGAAAGAAAAACTTGGCTGGAAACCTGTCGTTTGCCTGGAAACCGGTCTGGATACTACAATCGAGTACTTCCGGAAGACCGGGGATCAAACCGGAACTTCCAGACAGGATAGAATATGATGTATCACTGTATGTTGTTTTGCGGGAACAGGTAAATTTATGCTGCTTACAATATTCATAATACTTTTGCAGAGTGTTTCTCCACCTGTTTCAGATGTTTCAGACATCAGTGTTTTTGTTCTGGAACAGGCGGACAGGAATTCGTATGTGCTTGGTCCGGGAGATATCGTAACAGTTGTAACAGAGGGTGGCTGCACGGAATCATTACTGGGAGCGGGAGTTCTTCCCCTGATCAGCTGCCGCATCGGTTCTGATGGTTATCTGTCCGTATCAGGGATAGGAGCCGTTGATGTTGATGGTCTTACGATTGAACAGGCACAGTATGTTCTGCAAAGGACGGTTACAAGATTCTATCCTTCATTGAATATTACACTCTCACTTTCTGAACCCCGTATGTTGAGAGCCAGTATTCGAGGCATGGTTAATGAACCCGGAACTTATATCATGACTTCACTCGACAGGGTTTCTGATCTGGTTATGGAAGCAGGAGGCATTTCCGCATATGGCTCCAGGATCGGGAAACTGCATACGGCTGCCGGCGATACTCTCGAAGTTGATCTGCATATTTCAGCAGGAACCGGATTCCATGTCGCGGATCCATTTCTGACCAACAATTCGAGTGTTGTTTTCGATGTATGCACAGATCCTGTATTTCTACTTCGATCAGATCTGGAGTTTCCGGCAATACCGGGCGAGATTCCTGAAAGGATTCACTCATTTGAAACCTGGGAACTAGCCCCATACGACAATTTCGAGTCTCTTGTTGTCCGCATGGGAGGTTTGCCGGGGAATGTGAATCTGTCAGAGACCAGAATTGTCAGAAACAGCAGTTATTTTCCTGTCTGGGCTGACAGCTCGGGTATTCTTCAACAGCTGATTCTCCCCGGAGATACAATCCTGCTGGTAATGATGAGCGATTCAATAATTGTTGCCGGAGCTGTAAGCACTCCCGGATCGGTGGCATACAGGCCGGAGAGTACCGTATTAAATTATATTGTTGCTGCTGGAGGATTATTGAATGAAGCAGGCTCTGATATTTCCATATTCCGGAACGGAAAGGAATTTGAACCGGATATATCTGTAGAGGATCTGACACTGTTTCCCGGAGATGGAATCAATGTTGGTTATAACTGGTTCTCAAGAAACAGGGATCTGATCTCCATTTTCGGGACAATAGTATCTATTAGCGTAACAGTTTATGCAATATCGAAATAGAGTATGAAGATGCAGAATAATATGGGAAACACTTTTGCCGGAAACTGGTTAGGATCAATAGCATGTAATCTTAGAAAAATTATGGTTCTATGTTTCATTGTCGCTGTCGCCAGCTCTATATGGGCACTGACAAGAGATAAGCGGTGGAGCGCATCCGCAATCGCGATGGTTCCCGGAGAGTCTGCTCAGATGGCGGGAATTGCCGGCAGTTTATTTCCCGGAGGGCTTGGCGGTCTTGAAAGCGCACTGAGCGCAGGGACACCGGGAGGAATGGATATCAATCTTGTCCAGCAGATACTGTCTTCAAGGATAGTGATTGAGCGCATAATGCTGAAGTACGATTTTTTTGACTATTTCAAATCTCCCAATATGGATCTCGCCCTTGACCGAATGCGGAGATGGATAACAGTTGAACTCACTCCCGAAGGTCTGATCGTTGTATCGGCAGAGGGCAGGAACAGAGAAGAAGCGGCAGCTATGGTGAACGATATCATTGCGTTCGCTAACGACGAACTATCCGTCATTATAACCAGCAGAGCCAGGCGAAGCAGAATTCTAGCAGAGGAATCCGTGGAAACGGCGGAAGAATCCCTTCTTGTAGCTCAGAACAGAATGGAGCGATTCCGGGAGGAAACAGGGCTTATTTTTCCAGAAGAGCAGGGTTATCAGACAATTGAATTACTTGGAGTTCTCGAGACAGAACTTCTTCTTGCCGAAGCTGAACTGTCAGGGGTAAGCGGAACCATGTCGTACTCCAGCTCCGCTTATTCAGAGATAGCACGGAAAGTCGCATTCATAAGGAATACTCTGAACACCAGAATGACATCCGGAGACAGCCTCAGTCTCTTTCCAGGTCTGGACAGTATTCCATCAATGCTGAAGGAGTATGAAAATATCTCAATCAACCTGGAAACACGTCGCATAATATATCTGATGCTGAGGCAGGAGCTGGAATCACTGAGGCTTGAGGAAGCAAAGGAAAGCCCTACTCTTGAAGTCCTGATTCCGGCAGTGCCGATGGCTCTCCGGTCATATCCTAAACGGAGCATGCTTGTCTTAACAAATACTTTTTTCGCACTTATTCTCTCACTTCTCTGGCTTGCTGTAGTTACCTATGCAAAGCAGCTTCTCGAAGGCGAATCAACAGGGAATTTCTGGAGAGGCGTTCTGAGAACTGCCGGCCGGCAGTTATTTCTGATCAAAGATAAAAAGCACGGTTCAGGGGAAATCCGCTGAATTTCCAATCTCATCCCGAATAACAATGTTCAATGAAATCCTGAAATTCAAGAAACAGATCATAGAACTCGGAGTTCCGGCTCTGGTCAGCCGCGGAACTCTTGTACTGTGGGGACTGGTAGCGATACTCATTGTCCGGGTTCTTCCTGAAGAAACCTTTGCTGCTTACGCCCTGGCACGGAGCGTTCAGCTGTTCGGTGTTCTTTTCGGTGGAGGATTTGTTCTTCAGGCGATTATCAAATTCACGGCAGAGGGTGATACCGAAAGAGAACGGCAACTGGCCAATGCGGGGATAGTCCTTGCCTCAGGTATGGCAATAATTACAGCGCTGCTTCTTGTTTTCGGCAGCGGGATTCTCCAATCCTTTTACAGTGATATTGATATTGCAGGAATTCCTGAAGTTCTAGCTCTCTTTGTTATCGTCAGCACAGCATCTCAGCTTCCAAGAAGCCTTCTTGTGGCAAAGCACAGGATGAAAGAGGTCATGATAGCTGACATTGCTTCATTCGCGGTCAGAACCGGCCCTGTTGTGTGGATGATCCTGACCGGTTCTCTCAACAGCCCTCTTCAGGTATTCGGAGCTATGATAGCCGGGAACGTCGCAGCTCTGCTGATAAACGTCTGGCTGGCACGAGACCTTGTGTCTCCCGCCCTGGGTATATCACCGGGAACAATGAGGATTGTAATGGGTTTTGCCGTGATTTCTCTCGGCACGGGGCTTGCTAATTTTGTCTATGCCAGGACTGATATCCTGATTCTCGGAAAACTCGCTCTTCCGTCTGAAGTAGCTGGATATGGAGCATGTCGAACCCTGACCGCTTTTGTGTTGAATCTTTCTGTTGCAGCAAACATGATTCTTCTGCCCCTTGTATCAAGAATGTGGCGAAAGGGGAACAGGGATGGAATCCTCAGGCGGGTACTCAGCGGAGTTCTTATTATTGAATTGATTCAGCTTCCGGTTGTAATACTGTATACGGTCTTTTCAGAACCATTGCTGCATTTCCTGTATCAGGGCAAATACGATCTGGCCTGGCCTGTTTTGATAGTACTGGGTTCATTATCATTGATCCGTCCCTTTGGCAGCCTTTTCTCGACAATGTCTCTGGGAATGGGAAAACCTTCATACTCAATGTACAGCGTTATGGTTTCCGCGTGTATAAACCTTGTGCTGAACTTTCTGCTCATACCAAAATATGGAGGATTTGGTGCTGCCATCGCAACCTTTGCAGCGGTTGTCTGCGGAGCATCCGCAGTGATTATCCCCACAGTGCGTTACTGGAATAAAAATAGATACACATAATCAAGTCATTTCACGTTAAGAAATATCTGCACACAGCTGAAGTTGTCAGCATTTCAAGTTTTTCATTACATTTATCTTGATAGAGTCTGGTTGTTTAGACTAAAGGGACAGGCAGAATGATACACAGATTGTATGACCGTGAGCGGGATCAGAAGGATTGCCAGAGGATATGGCGTGAGGTCGGCTGGATCGAGAAGGACCAGGAGAAAATCATGGACACCTTTCTCACCGGTTGCCGTGTACTGGTCGGAGATCTGAACGGCAGACCGGAATCGCTTGCAGTTTCCTCCCCTGGTTCCCTCCGTTATCTTGAACAGGATCTTCCGTTATGCGCGGTGTGCGGCGTGACTACAGGATATGCAGGACGGAAGCAGGGATTAGCGGGTCAACTTACAGCTGAACTTATTTCATTCGACGCCGCTGAAGGAGCTTTAGTCGCGGGATTGGGCATGTTCGAACAGGGATACTATGAAAGGCTCGGGTTCGGCACCGGATCGTATGAATTCTGGATCGGTCTCAACCCGTCCAGCCTCAAAATCGATATTCATCCACCGGTTCCCATCCGCCTGACAAAGGATGACTATGCACTTGTCCACAGATCACGTCTGAGAAGGCTTCAGGTACATGGAAACGCAACACTCTTCAGGGAAGAGCTTACCCGCGCGGAGATGGAGTGGAGCAGGAAGGGTTTCGGGCTTGGTTACATGGATCCTGACGGGGACAACCTTTCCCACCATTTCTGGTGCGGTC
>DAOWNO010000276.1 GCA_030642525.1 Candidatus Aegiribacteria sp. | reverse complement strand
CATCTTGTGCTGGTTGCTATCTCTATCGTACTTTTCAGTATAGCTGAAGATCTTTTTCGAGATTTTTCAATATGCCGCTCGGAAAAATACTGGGCGCTCGGCAAGCATTTCAAATGCGTATCTCTTCCATTCATTCTATTCTGGGCTGCAGGTTCTGTTTTTATAAGCCCGCTCTTCTATTCCGGTCTGACTCTGGTTCTAGCGCTATTTTACCTTTTCGCTCTCTCCTGCAGGTCCGGTACGTGCAGCGGATCCGTGGACAAATCCGGCTGATGCAGGAAAGACAACCGCGTGTTCTCCACATCATCACCAAGCTCGCGGTTGGCGGCGCTCAATACAACACTCTCATCTCTACTCGAGATATTGCCGAAAGAGGATATCATTCAGATATTCTTACGGGCTCCGAGAAGCCTTCCGAGGGAGATCTCTTCGCTCTTGCGGAAGAATGGAACCTGAATATCATTACAGCTCCTCACCTTAAGAGGAACATCTCCCCCTTCAGTGATCTTCTTGCCCTTCTTGAAATAAAGAAAACTATCAGCAGGGGTAAGTACAATATTGTTCATACCCATGGATCAAAGGCGCGCTTTCTTGGAAGGATCGCTGCCGCTGCATACAGTGGGGTGAGCATAGTACAGACTGCTCATGGCTGGCCGTTCTACGACTCAATGAACCACTTGAAGAAAAATTTCTACGTTACACTCGAAAAACTCGGTTTCAATCTGGCTCATATGAATATCTGCGTAAGCCCCAAAGATCGTGATAAAGCCCTGAAACATGGATTAGGTCATTTTGATGATTACAGAATAGTACGCAGCGGAGTGAACTTCGATGAATTCCGTGCCGCAAGAGGCAGCGGTATTGAAGCCAGAGTAAAACTCGGCATAAATCCCGATGCGAAAGTAATCGGTTCGGTTATGCGCTTCTGCCCGGAAAAGGCTCCCGATATTTTTGTAAAGGTAGCAGCCGAAGTAATAAAAGCAAAACCTGAAAGTCTCTTCATCCTTGTTGGAGATGGTCCTCTCCGGGAACAGACGGAGAATCTCATCGATTCGATGGGACTCAATGATAACATTATCCTCCTTGGAAGCAGAAAAGATGTTGCCAGTATACTTCCCGCTTTTGACGTATTTCTGATCACTTCCCGTACCGAGGGACTTCCCAGAGCTCTTCTGGAATCTCTTGCTGCCGGGATTCCTGTTGTTTCCACAGATGTTGGCGGAATACATGAGCTGATCGGTGATGGCCGAAACGGTTTTCTCTCGGATGAAGGTGACATTGATTCCCTTGCCGCAGATATAAACAGAATCCTGGACAATCCGGACAGCACGAAGAAAATGCTGGCTCATGCAGATGAGGATCTTGAGCCCTTCTCTGCCAAGAAGATGGTTAATGACCTCTATTCATTGTATACACAGCTGCTGTCACCATCTATGAACGTAGTGTTTTTGTGCGATGATGAACCCTTCAACATCCCAAGGACCGTTGCGCGGGTTATAAGGAAGAAACCTTTTAACAGGTATACGCTTGTTTCTATCCCGGGGCACGGTTCGCTTGCGAAACCTCTTCTGAACATCAGACGATACATGAACCTTTATGGACGCTGCGGATTTTTCATTCAACTATTCAGATTCGCTGCTCTGAAGTTCTCCGGGATGTTAATGCTGCCAACCCGATTCTCCCACTCTCTTAAGCAGACTGCAAGGCGGGAACACGTCGATTATGTTGCTCTTGGCAAGCTTAATTCAAAGAACTCCAGGGATTACCTCACGTCACTTGACCCGGATGTATTTATATCGGTAGCCTGCCCGCAGATATTAAGAAAGAAAATCCTGCAGATTCCCAAATGCGGAGCCTGGAACGTACACTCCGCCCTTCTTCCGCGAAACAGGGGCATGCTTCCGACTTTCTGGTCGCTTGTCAATGGAGATACCCCGGGCGTAACTCTCCATAAAATGGTTCCGGAATTAGATGCGGGTGAGATTCTGCTTCAGAGAAGCGTTGAATGTTCAATAAGCGACACCTCTCTTCATCAGCTCCTGGACCGAACAAAGCATCTTGCCGCCGACGTAATATCTGAAGGTCTTTATCTTCTTGACAATGGCGACTATACGCTCATTCCTAATCCATCTGAGGATGCGTCTATGAATCGATTCCCATCGAGGAAGGATGTTCAGAGATTCAAGTGGCTGGGCGGTAAGGTTAACGGCATCAGGAATGCACGTACAAAAGTTGCTCTTTCGTTCGATGTTGAGGAATGGTTTCAGACGTATGCGGCCAGAAAGTGGTATCCCAACGATAAATGGGATCAGATAGACAGCAGGGTAGACCATATCCTTGACAGGATTATTGGTATCCTCGATGATCATAATGCAAAGGCCACTTTCTTCTTTCTGGGGTGGATAGTTGAGCGTCATCCTGATCTTGTGTTCAGAATTCTCAGTAAAGGTCATGAAATAGGTTACCATGGATACAATCATGTTGAGCTCACATCGCTGACAAAAGACGAATTCAGAGACAACCTTGATCGATTCCTTAAATTGGTCGATTCTCTTTCGATTACTGCTCCTGTCGGTTTCAGGGCTCCCAGCTTTTCAATGAAAGAAGAAACTTCCTGGGCAGTTGATGATATAGTAGCCCGGGGTTTCAAGTATGACAGCAGTGTATATCCTATGTTTAAGATGCGCTATGGGATACCCGAGGCTCCGCAAGCACCCTTCAAACTCAGCGGAGAAAACCGTTCTATCGTAGAGCTGCCTCTTGCATCATTATCTATAGCCGGGGTTAAGGTCCCTGTGGCAGGCGGAGCATATTTCAGGTTTTACCCGGGGATCTTACATAGAATGCTGCTTCGTTCTGTTGCCAGAACCAGGAGGGTTCCCGTCCTTTATTTTCATCCATGGGAAATCGATTCAATCAACATTTCCGGCAGGATGAACCTTTTTCAGAGGATCAGGCAGCATCATAATTCCGGTCAGAACACCATTTCAAAATTGCATGAAATACTTAAACACTACAGGGGCATTACTTTAAAAGAACTTGCAGATGATTTGATTGAGACTGACCTTCCTGATTTCAAATTGTAAAAACCGCCTGAATAGAAACTCAGGCGGTTTCAATATTTGAAGATTCTGTCCGCTTTAAGGACCTTCTATAGCTCCAACCGGACAGGCGGGAACACAAGCTCCGCAATCTATACATGTCTCTGCGTCTATCGTATATTTGTCCCCTTCACTTATTGCATCTACAGGACATTCCGGTTTGCACGCTCCGCAGGCAATGCACTCATCTGTAATCTTATGTGCCATCAGTACTCCTTCCTTTCTTTCTTATAGATATTGAATATTCATTGCTGCATTCGAGCGATTATATCCGCTCTATTAATAATGGTCAATATTTTCCTTTTCAGGCATCTGCCCCTGATCTTATAATAATAAGAATCCTGTCAAGTTCATCAAGATTGTGATAACTGATCTCTATTCTGCCGGCTCTGTTATTTCCCTTTATCCTGACCTTTGTTTTCAGAGTTCTCTGCAGATTTTCCTGAAGCTTCCTGATTTCAGCCGATTTCGTCATGGAAGCCTTTTT
>DAOWNO010000169.1 GCA_030642525.1 Candidatus Aegiribacteria sp. | reverse complement strand
CTCGAATCCTGCCTGCCCCGCGGGTATGACCTCGAAGGAATCTTCCTGAACCAGACCTATCCAGGAGAACCTGTACTCCCTCTTCGAAACGAGGATGTTGCACGCTTCATTCAGCAGCCTGTCAAGATTCCTCTCCCGAACGATCAGCTGGTTGATGTTCCGGGTAACCGTCATAATACTGTTCTGGCGTTCGAGATGATTCTTCGTGTTCCTCAGATCATTTTCCAGACAGAGCTTCTCCCGGAAGATATATGCGATCAGAACTACACCCGTCAGCATGAACCCTGAAATGACAAGAGCAATGCTTTCAGCAGCGGTCCATCTCAATAATTCACCATAGGATGGGAAAAAGATTCCCAGGAGTGTGACAAACCTCCTGAAAGCCATTAGCAATATCGCGGTTGAGATGAATATCCACGCGGTTTTTCTTCTGGTCAGAGACATCAGTCTGAATGCGAATACGGCTGCTATTATCTGCAGTATTATTGAAAGGAACAGGAATACGATTCTATATGTCAGCATATTCAATTCTTCTTTCAATTGATTTGCAACAATAAAATCAATATAGCTATTCCGAACTAATTCGGTCAAGGATGATTCGTAAAGTACTGTGCCGGTAGTAGGATATACGGTTCCCTACGCGAGTGGGAAATGTTCTACTGACAATCTGGGGGCACTGATAGTCAATATTATTTAACTTGACTTTTTTCCATGCCGAGTGCGGTGCCGAGTTTGTCGAGAAGATCGGATAAACGGTATGGCTTTGGAAGAAAACCTGATATTCCGCTGTCGCCGAACTGCTTCTCAACATCCTTCCTGCTGTATCCACTCGATATTATTACAGGTATAGCAGGATCTATACCCTTGAGTTTTGAGCAGGTCTCTTTTCCATCCATGTCCGGCATTGTAAGATCAAGAACGACACAGACAATCTGTTGCCGGTTCTCTGTGAACAAATCGAGGGCTTCCTGTCCTCCAACTGCTGTCAGCACTGAAATTCCCAGCGTTTCCAGCATTTCTCTGCCGACTGAAAGAACAGTTTCGTCATCATCAACAAGAAGTACGGTTCCCCTGGCAATCAGTTTACTGTAACTCCGGAATTCCTCCGGCGCTGAATCTGTGGAATCCGTACATGCCGGGAATGCAATCAGTATTTTGGAACCCTTTCCAGGTTCGCTTGAGACTCTGATGGCGCCCCTGTGCCCCCTGACGATTCCTATCACAGCAGAAAGGCCAAGCCCCCTTCCGAAAAATTTAGTGGTATAGAAAGGATCGAACATACCGGCAATTGTTTCCTGACTCATTCCGCAACCTGTATCCGATACTTCGATGAATGCATAAGTGCCTTTAAGAGTTTCCTGCGTTATGTATTCTTCGGGCATTCCGGAACCGTCAAATTCCATTATGCCTGTATCAAGCCTGATGACACCGCTTTTTTTACCGATTGCTTCTGAAGCGTTGGTGATGAGATTCATGACTATCTGACTTATCTGTGATGTATCGGCCTTGATTGACGGGAGCTCTTCAGCCAGGTTGTAACTGAGAACTATATTCTTTGATATTGATGTTCTAAGAAGATAAGCCATTTCTTCAACGACATCGTTAAGGCTCAGAACCTCGATTATGAATTTTCCTTTGCCTGAATACGCCAGCATCTGCCTGCTGAGATCGGAAGCCCGCATCGCTGCTTTCTCGATTTGTACGATGTTTGCATGAGTTGAAGAAGACGGAGAGAGATCTCTAAGGGCAAGATCAGCGTTTCCAAGAATACCAACGAGCAGATTGTTGAAGTCATGAGCAATACCACCGGCAAGCACACCGAGACTCTCCAGCTTCTGGGCATGCTGAACGCCCTTCTCGAATTCAAGGCGTTCCTCCTCCGCCCTTCTTCGATCCGAAATATCTCTAACAATTGACTGGAGGAAATCCTCTCCCGCTATGGACACTTTGTTCAAAGCCACTTCCGCATAAAAAGGAGTTCCGTTCCATCTGCAGTGAAGCCATTCGAAAAGCTGGGGAATATCCTTGAGTGCTTCTATTGCTCTTTTTTCTCCGGAAACGCGGGATTTCGTACCGTCAGTCTGGAGTTCGGGAGAAAAACGGTAAGGCGATTTTCCTAAAATCTGCTCTTGCGTGCAACCGAACATCGTCAGGGTTACCGGATTGCAGTCCACAATCCTGAAATCCTTCATTATGAATATTGCGTCCCTTGCTGAACTGAAAAGGTTACGATAGCGCTGTTCGCTTTCCCTCAGCGCATTCTCCGCCTTTTTACGTTCAAGTATTTCATGCGTGAGCATATCGTGTGAAAGGCATCCTGCAAGCGATACCGCAAATTTAGAAACAACACTTCTAAGCTGATTTATCTCCCTCTTCTCGAAAGGCTTTTCTCTGGATGCTGAGTAAATTTTGAGAACTCCTATCTCATTCAGAGGAAATATCGTAAATACTCCCCTGTTCATTCCTTTTTCAGTAACCAGTTTCTGAAAAGCTGTCTCATAAGAAGATACACTTACAACTTCACCGGTTCTGAGTGCTTCAAAAAGGGGATTGTCAATTAAAAGATGAGTATCCTTTACCTTGAATTCAGGATGGGCATATATGAGAGAGATTCCATCAGAATCCTGCATTTTTGACAGGAAAACATCTCTGATCCAGACAGATACGAATCCAAGATTTTTGCTCAGCATCAGTGTCTTGAGAAACTCGACGCAGTTTTCCCTTACTTTAATCGAAGAGCCTATTGAAAGTGACAGCTCGTAAAGAAGAGAAATCTCCTGAATGATCCTTCCGTGATCCGCGCTGTCCTTACTCATACAGAACCATTACAACCGTTGTAAGATTCATATATTCAAGATATCGATCTCCCAGGGATGAAATTTCTCCCAGCGTCAGGGTTCCTTCAGGGATTTCCTCATTATCAGCAGTCTGGACTCCACGAATGATTGCCTTGAGTTCCTCAGAATATTCATCTTCAAGAAGAAGCGCTCTGGATATGCAGTCGGAAACAAGACAGTGACATATCCTTCTACCGGAAGGTACTCTGCAATCCTCAGCAGCCATCTGTGCCGCCTTGATCAAAGATTCATTGCTCCCTCCGAGAATATCTACTACCGCATTGCCCTGCACTTCCCCTCCACAGACAATGTCTCCGGCGGCAGTCAACGCAACCGTGGCGCGCCCTATATTTTCACAGCCCTCCCTGAACAAACCAAGAGGATATTCCTTTGCTATATCGTAAAACTCGCATTCAGAAAATTTTCTGCCCGAATCCTTTTCTACAGCCTCGCGGTATACTTCAAAAGCATTTCCCCAGTTGAATTCACTGATCAGGTTTCGATCCGTTCGAGTTGCGACAAGCGGCCCCATCATTTTCTTCCAGCCATGCCGGGCGCCAAGAGAACTCTCAAGCTTAACAAGAACGACTATCGCGGCATTATTGAAAAATCCATCGGATGAGAAGAGACAAAGATCCTTCTTCATGCTCTGGTAGCCGGCTCCCCCTCCGAAGTAGTTAACGGAATTACCCAGCTTGTTCAACAGCTCCGAAAGGAATAATCCGATATTCGGAGCCATCCCGTCGATCAGAATAATGGCGGTGTATCTAATGCTGGATTCTATATTCTGAAATCCTGAGAAATCAGGAATATTTATGGAATCCGGTTCCTTGATACACACAATTGCCGGCTTTTCTATTCCGGGCATTTTACGGATTATCGCGCCTTTTGTGGATTTCGATTCTCCATGAATGACTCCCGGGAATATCCCGCCGAAAAAACGTATACCCTTATCATTCAAGTCACATACCAGACCTTCAATATCAGGTATGCTGTCTTCCCCGATAAGAATCATGACAACTTCGTTGTCTTTCACGCCAAGCCCGGAAACGGTTTTGACGATACTATCTCGACTCACTTCAGCCAGAAATATATTCTTCCTCGCTTTTCTTCTTACCTTTTTCATTATTCTATCCGAATTCAGACTCTGCGCCAAGCTGAATGATTTCTCCGGGAGACACTATCCCCCACATGAGTCAAATTCAAACAGTCTTATTGACCTGAGCGAGAGAGGGGAGGACAAAAACCCTCCCCTCCGCAGATCGTTATCGAAATACCGTTATCTGAGGACCATCACCGACTTGGAATCGGTAAATCCCTGTGTCGAGAGCCGGATGTGGTAAATACCTGCGGGAACCAAGCCTCCATGCCCGTCAGTAAGATCCCACATGATGTTATGATCGCCACTCTGAAGCTCACCGTCATGAATGGTCGCTATCTTTCTCCCGCTTAGATCAAACGCATCAATCGTAACATTCGATATTGATGCTATGCTGAAGTTAAGAACCGCTGACTCGTATGCAGGGCTCGGACACAGATAATTCAGTCTGTTGATCAGAACGGGTGATTCTGTCTCTCCGACACCGACACCGGTAACATCGATTGAACCCGGATAGGTACTGAAGTTCCTGGCCCACACGGTAATGTAGAGCGTACCTGTAGTGGTGGGTTCCACAAGTATCAAAGCCTGGCCGGAAGCGTCCGTTGTTACCACTTCGTAAATCTCACCGGTCTGCCAGTTTCCTTTCTGCAGACATACTCTTGCATTCTCGACAGGAGAAGAGCCATCACTCACAGTCACATTTATGTATGTAGAACCGTTAACAGTACTCGGGTGGGTGACTCTAAGCTCTCCGGCAACTTCTGTCCACATCGGCAGTTCAGGATCACCAAAAAGTGTGTATTCCTTCAAACACCAGTCCATGTAGGTGCTGCAGGGGGGAACATAGTAATCCATACTTGTCGCGTGCGCGATGCCCAGGTTGTAGATATCGGTTTCCCAGTGATCAATGTAGAATCTTATGCACAGCATCTCGCTCGGGCCTTTACACGGACCGGCGAAATTGCCCCAACCGTATCTCGTATTGAAGCATCCGAATCCACCACCATCAGGCGACGCGAGCCATGCGTCAGCGCAGCACTCGTAGCCATCAAGATAACCTATATAGCATGAAATAGACTGCCAGAGAGCAGGAAGCCCTCCGGACGATATGTTCGTCTGGGCCATGATGTGATCCACAGTATAGTTGCTGTAGGCAGATGTCCACATATAGGTCTTGCTGCCGTGGCTTGCATGATAAACATGATGCGGCCCGGCATCGATCATATTTATCGTATTGGTTGCGTTGTTGGTCCCGTTGGACTCGTAGAGTTTTTCCTCTTCCCAGGCGCTGCTGGGAATATAGGCGGAGATAGCTTCCGCGGAAGCGCTGCCGGGGATATAGGGGGAACTCCAGAGT
>DAOWNO010000064.1 GCA_030642525.1 Candidatus Aegiribacteria sp. | reverse complement strand
TTGCTTGTTATGGTAACTATCTTCTTATGGAAAACAACACTGTATGCATGAATACAGCATTGAGTAGTAGTTATGGAACTGGTGGGTTAAGCATAACTCAGTGTGATACGGCTTTTGTAACCAATAATATCATCTGGGGTAATCAAGCTCCGAATGGTTCTGTTCCGAATATACTTATTTACGATACTTATATTACAATCAGTTATTCAAATATAAGTGGTGGTCTTGATTCAATTTGGATTGATTCCACATCAACCTTGATTTGGGGTCCTGGCAACATCGATATAGATCCTCAGTTTGAGACTGGACCTCTTGGTGATTATCACCTCTCCTGGGGTTCCCCCTGCATAGACGCAGGTAATCCCGCTTATGAATACAATGATCCGGAGGATCCCTTCAATCCAGGTTATGCCCTATGGCCAGCAATGGGAACCACTCGCAACGATATGGGAGCCTTCGGAGGAGGTGCTGTTAATTACTGGCTTACTGTTGAAGAGGAAGAATCCTCTTCACCTGAAACAATGCTTGTATTGAAATCCTTCCCAAATCCATTCAGCTCATCATGCACTGTGTGTTTCCAGATTGAGCATCCTTCACATGTGGTTCTTTCAGTGTTCGATCTCTCCGGTCGACTCGTTGAAACCCTTGTTGATGAGGTTATTCCTGCAGGTATGTACTCCGAGTATCTTGATGGCTCCGGCCTCTGCTCAGGCATGTACCTGATAAGACTGGTCGCAGGTGAACATGCCGCTTCCAGGAGATGTATCATCATTAGGGATGATTAGTCAGAATATTTAATCAGTTATAGAAGGTGTACTATTGCATCGTGATCGGAGGTGATGATGAGCTTAGAATAATGGGAGAAGAATCAAGTATTTAACCCTCACAGCCATTTCATAATGGGGTTCAGTCCAATGTATTTAGTATATATGTGTTGTGTAAAGCATCAGAAAAAATACAGGAGGATGAATATTGAACAGCATTTCTTTTAAAGCATCTTGCATAATTCTGCTCAGTTTATGCTCGGGAATCGTACAGACTGTTTCAGGTTTCAGTTCTGATGATGAATGGGTATCGATTGGGCCATCCGACGCAATGATCATGTGTCTGCACATGGACACAACGAATAATATCCTGTTTGCGGGTACGGTTGAAGGTTTTCAGTACTATCCGTTTGCTACGGGAGAATGGATACAAAGAGAAGACGTCGGCTCTATGGGCAGGCAGGTAATGTCGCTGACTACCTGTCCTTCCGAACCAGGCTGGATAATTACAGGGCGGGAGAATGCCTTCTGGAAAGGTTACATGGAGTACAGTGATGACTGGGGAGTAACCAATTCCTATACCTACTCGTCCGAAGGCGGTCAATTCGTGGATATACAGAATGTTCCGGATGAACCGGACATATATTACACCTGTGCCTGGTCAGATATCACACCCGGTGATCTGCTGAAATCCATAGACAGAGGCGTTTTCTGGAGTCCTCTTACCAACTACCTGCATACGTTCATGACTGAAATTGCGATAAATCCGGATAATTCCGATACAATGTATGTATCAGGAAATGCGCAGGTAACCAGATCAACCGATGGAGGAACAACATGGGTTCAGGCATCTTCAGGGTTGCCGGGAAGTCTGGGAGTCTACTGTGTTGCTATTAATCCGGGAAATCCTCAGATTCTAGTAGCTTCAAATAATAACGGGATATACAGAACGGTCGATGGCGGAGATTCATGGACTCTGGTCAATTCCGAGAGTTCAGGCTGTCAGCATTTTGCTTTCAATCCGGTCAATCCGGAAGTTGTTGTCTGCATTACTTTCTCCCCTTACCGTTTGCTGGTCTCAGTTGATTCCGGCCTGATCTGGGAGGACTATACAGGAGACTATCCCGGTGGAACTATGGTTGATGTCGCATTCTCCTGTAATGGCGACAGTCTCTACGTAGCTTCCGTCTATTCCGGGGTATACAGCATAAAGTCGACCACAGGAATCGAAGATGATAATGTACCGCTGCCTGATTGCTGTATCCTGTTACAGAGCAGCCCAAACCCGTTCCGGCAGTCAGCGGAGATCAGATATATTCTGCAAGAGGGAATCAACAGTGATCAGAGGTCAACGGTCAGTCTTGCGATTTACAACACAAGCGGAAGATTGATCAGACATTGGGATAGTTCAGTTATAGAACTCAGTAATCAAGTGGCGTGGGACGGCACGGATGATTCGTCAAGAAAAGTACCTGCGGGTGTTTACTTCGTTCGGCTCTCTTCATCCGGTGAAAGCGCAACCGGCAAACTGATACTGTTAAGATAGAATTTTACGCACATATTCATTCATCAGGGATGATAACAGAAATAAGGATATTGTCACCGGATAACGGCGGATAATTGATAATCGGATAATGAATAAGGATATCCTCAGGAAGAAGGGCAAATTATGAAGTCTGGAATTTTTCTCGCATTGTTTTTTCTGGTTGCACTCTTCTATACTGCAACTGCTGACGTGTGTTACAGAAGTCCCATAACAGATGAATCCGCGACAGTCATCAGCAGCACAGGGAACTCCATAACAGTTGAATTCAACCTTGAAACGTTGGAAAACGAACAGGTTTTCAACGCTGTGTACGGAACCGGAACGGTTTTCAGGGTTCCCGGGTCAGGACTTGCTGCCGACACAGGATATCCGGACCTCCCTGCAATTAGAAGAATGGTTGAAGTTTCAGACTACGGAGAAGTTGAAATTGAAATCCTCGATTACGAAACCATTTCTCTCGGGAATTACAGGATTCCACCTTTTCAACCGCTTCAGATAAGGAGCTTGCCTCTTCTGCCCGTCAGGATCAACAATGAGTTCTACAGTGGCTCTGACCCCTGGCCTGAAAATCCTGTTAGGCTGGAAACGGTCAGCATTCTGAGAGATATCAGGATTGCATGGGTAAGCTTTATGCCGGTAAGCTGGAATCCATACACTGGAGAAGTCATTCTTACGACAAGAGTTACAGCAAGGATTTCAACAACAGGCAGTCCAGGCATAAATGAGCTGACACGCTTTGAAACCGGAATAACAAGAAGCTTCCTCCCTTTCTACGATGAAGTTCTTGGGTTCAGCAGGTCAGAGCGTATTGTAAACGGCAGTTACGTTGTGATTTCTTCGGAAGAGGGTATTGATCTCATGCAGGACATCATTGACTGGAAGACAAGGAAGGGTCTGCAGGTCGAGACAGCAGTGATTCCGGAGATAGGATCAACACCAGGGGAAATCGACTCCTGGATTGAAAACGCTTTTAATACCTGGCCGAATCCACCGGAATACATTCTGCTGGTAGGTGATGAGTATGTAGTTCCGTCACCTCAATACAACGGACACTCAGCTGATAACATTTATGGAGTGATCGGAGAAGGATGTGTACCGTCCATTCATGTTGGACGGCTTTCCGGCAGCGACACTGATGATCTTGTGTACGAGGCATGGAAGATAACCGAACATGAGATGTATCCTTACGAACCACTCCAGAGCTGGTTCAACAAGGGAATGAGTATCGGACATACGGAATTCACTAACAACTCATGGGAATACGTTGAATACATGATGGCAGCGGGTAAGTATACAACCTGGTTCTGTGCCAATGGCGGAATTACGCCGACAGTAGCTGCTCTCAGCGATTCTATAAACAGCGGATATTCCATCATAGGTTTCTGCGGTCATGGTGATATAACTCATATATACCCTCCGGGGTTTGGCAATTCAGATGTCGCCAACCTCAGCAACGGAAGAAAACTCCCCTGGGTAGCGCTTGTCGCCTGCCAGGTCGGAATGTTCGACGGGCATTACTGTTTCTGCGAAGCTTTAATGGGTGAGGGTGAAATCGAAGAAGCAAAGGGCGCTATCGGCGTCATGGGACCTACAACAAACAGTCCTTACGGAGCTGCGGATTCACTTGTGAAATGGATATTCAAGGGTTACTTCCAGGAGAACATACATCACATGGGGGCAGTGACAGACTGGTCAAAGAATGAAGTATTCGCGTACTACGGTTCTTCAGGTGTTAACAATAACCATATGCACATGGTTTTCGGATGTCCTGAAATGGATATCTACTACGATACTTCCCCGCTAACCATTATTAACTGTGAACATCCCATTCCTGTTGTTCCGGGAATACACACATTTGCTGTAACTGTTGAAGGTTTGCCCGTAAGAGGGCTTCTTGTCTCTGTATTGATAAATGATCCCTTATCGGAACAGTGGATGGAATCTGATTATTCTGATGAATCGGGTAACGTCACATTCGACATTCCGGAATTTTCAGAGAATTCCGATGTTTATGTAACAACCACAGGATTTAATCTTACGCCATACCTTTATGAAGGAGTAACAGGTATAGGAGAGAGTTCCGGTGTCACTGTCTATACTCCGACTCTTCGCGCCGGACCATCACCATGCTTCGGTTCTCTTGCGATCTTCTGTGCCGTGCCGGCTGGCGTACAGAGCAGTATCGAGATTTACGATACGGCAGGAAGAATGATCCGCAGACTGGAACTTGAACCAACCGGAGGCGAACAGGATTTAACCTGGGATGGACAAGATGAATATGGGCATCCTGTTTCCAGTGGAATATACTTCTGCAGACTGAGAGTACCCGGTGAAAATCTGGTTCAGTCCATTGTAATGATTGAATAAAACATGGATATCAGGCAAAAAAGTTATATAAAATTATTGGTGAATAATATTTCATACTTAATTACTGTTGTTCGGATACTTGTTAGGAGGTTGTCATGTGTTGTGTTCTGCTCGCAGTGGCGATGATTTCAGGATTTACAGGATACAGTGAAATCACCGAAATAGGGATCGATGGATATCTTGCTGCAAAAACAATATTGGAAACTGATGGAGAAACAGTTGAGAACACAGGAGAGTTCATTGCTGAAGAAATAGACGGCACTTCAAGCTCGGAATTCAAGGCCGGGCTTTACTGGGTGGACAGAGATCATCAGTCAGCCATTGCAAATGAATCGGCAATAAGCATGGATGGTGCAGGGATTCTGACAAGCTGGTATCTGAATAATGACAGGATAGCCTGTTATGAAACAAAAGGAAGCGCAATTCCTCTCTGGAATTATCCTACTGTTTATAATCTTAATAAGATGGATGTTGCGGCAGGATTTAATAATGAGATATTTTCAGCTGCTTCCTTTGATGAATCTGTATATGTCTGGTTATCTTCCTCCTCTGAACCTACACTGATTCTTGATCCGGGTAAGAAACAGGATATAACGGTAGATGGCGCATATATTGTTTACACTGATGTTGAAGGCGATTCTCTTATCTGTCTGGATACCGCTACGGAACTGGAAGTCTGGGAAATTGCTCTTTTTGAAACCGGAGTCCAGTTGAACGGAGTTGATATATCCGGAGACGGTACAAGAGTTCTGGTAACCGTTTATGACGGATCTTCCGGAGCACAGATATATGACATGACCGATGGAAGTCTGGTTGGAACACCAGTTGGGAATTACAGCCAGACAATGGCAAAAATATCGGATGACGCTTCCAGAATCGTAACAGGTGATTTCTATGGGTATATCAAAGTATACGAGTATGACGGAGTTTCCTGGAATATGGTCGGCTATTTTGACACAGAACACGATTGGGTTACAGCCGTAGCTATAAGCGGTGACGGTGAGACAGTTGCAGGTGGAACAGTTGGGTTTGGTCCATACAGAGGCAAAGTGTTAGCAATAGACTGGCCTCTTGGGGATTCGCCTTCAGAACTGTGGCAGTACAGGAACTACGGTGATGAGGTTTCTTCAACTGATATAAGTGAAGACGGATCCGTTATCGTTGCAGGATGCTGGGGAAAGTATAATGGAACTTACGGGGATGTATTCACTGCGCTTGATCACAGTGGTAATGTGATATTCAGCCTTCTGGATGATATTGATGAACCCGGTTCTATTTTCAGCGTCAGTGTCAGCTCAGACGGGCTGTTCGCGACAGCTTCCGGCAAGGCTGTTCACGCAAGACAGATGGGAAACGGGGGAGAGGTATACAGTATAGATCTGGAGTTGGTTGGAATTGAAGGTTCACCTGATATTCCGCAGGATTTCGGTATGGGAATACCCTATCCCAATCCTGTTATTTCACAGATGAGTGTTGATGTTCTTGTGCCACAGATAGGTGGAACTGTTGATCTTGCAGTGTACGATCTCAATGGAAGACGGATAGCCGGATTGAACACGGAATCTACCCCTGGCTCACATGTTTCTCTCTGGAATCTTGAGAGTGATTCCGGCGAACCTGTATCAGCGGGGCTGTACTTCGTCAAATTAAGTTGCAGTGGAATATCTGTCACAAGAAAGAT
Organism: Candidatus Aegiribacteria sp.; assembly: GCA_030642525.1. Taxonomy (GTDB): domain Bacteria; phylum Fermentibacterota; class Fermentibacteria; order Fermentibacterales; family JCC-6; genus Aegiribacteria. The sequence goes on along the minus strand of DAOWNO010000064.1, from coordinate 2,532 downwards.
ACTTATTGTAAACAGATAATATTTACTCAGCCTAAAGGATCCATGATCCTTCCCATGAAGAGTATGCATCCTGATTCCCTGTCGAGTATGAAGAACAGGAACGGCCGGTTTATGATCATTTCAACCGGTTGCTCAGGTATTGCTGTAATACCCATAACCACAGCTGTGGCAGCCGCGGCTTCAGTACCGGATTCGTCAACTTTAACGAAAGCCTTATGCAGAACCTCCGAGATGAAGAGATCGGGATGGCCGGTAAACCCGCTGAAATCGGCGCTGCTTCTGAAGGCGGATTCCATTCCAAGTGTTTTGAGGATCTGACTCAGCTGCATGCTTCGAGAAAATTCGAATTTTGGCATTGAAAGGGATAGGCGAATGGAAGAAAACCTTGCCCTGATCGTCTCCAGCATACCCGAGTCGAAATTCTGCTGAAATTCTTCAATGTCTCCATCGGGAAGAAGTATGAGCATGCTTGCGTTACCTGAGGCATAATCCAGCTCAACAGCGCTGCACCCTTCAGTGGAAACGTATCTGAAATAATCAGCCTGGTTCATCATCGGGACATCGATTGTGGAGCCATTGGCCAGGATGAACGGCGCGTTCGATGTGGAGAACTCATGGAATGGTTTCAGCCAGGAAGCCTTGAAGTATACCGCGTTCGTCAGTACAACCCTGGTATCATCATTCAGAACACCAGCAGGGATCAGATTCTGTATTCTGTCAAGAGTGCTCTCAGCAACCCATTCGTTGATGGTTTCACGCGAATGCTCAGGATCATTAATGAAATCCAGATTTCTGACTGCAGCGCTGTAATACATTGTAACCTCTGCAACGTATTCATCCAGCAGGTTGAAACCATCCTGAACCCAGAGGCCGTTGGAAATTGAAAGAGTGAATGGATCTCCGGACTCCTCTCTGACAGGTTCACCAGAACTCAGAGTTTCAGTCAATGAATGGAAAGCCCTGTTGGTCATTTCAACCGGGAGCGTAAAGTGAAGGACTTCGGCCATTTCAACGGCCGTTTGTCCTTCTGCCCCAGCATAGGTCATCCCAAGGGCTGAGGAAATACTGTATGGAGAGAAGAAGATATTATCCGACTTCTGAATGTCGCATACTTCTTTGTAGAGATCAAGCGCGAACTCATTATTACTCCGGACCAGCTCCTGAACCGCCTGAGTATCAGTGATTGGCTGTGCTGAAGGTATAGACAGGTTTTCTTCAGCGGAGCAGCTTAAGACTGCTGTAAGAATAATAACAGCCATTACTGACAGATTCGTAGATACTTTCATTACTTCCTCCGATTTGATTACGTTTCAGATGATACAACATTAAACATAGAATATTCCAGTGAATGGTCTGTGTCACGTCCGGGAAAGAAGTGTGTTTGGCCTCAATCCCGCCTGCCTGCGCATGGTATTGGATTGCTTTTGAGGACTATATACCCTTATAGCTGTCCAATTTCCATAAGCCATCCTCACTTAGCAAAACCCATATGTTCGTTTCTTCCGTATCAATCATCCTCCGCGTGACTTCCACATAGGCGGAGTCACCTGAGATCCGGGAACTCCTGATTGTGTACTCGATATCCATATCTGCAATGCCCGTCCTTTCCATTCTCTCCCAGGAGGCTTCATAGGACAGGATGTATAAGGTTTTTGCATTGAGATTCCTTATCTCGCTTGCGCTGAGTTCAATATCAGCCATGGCCAGGAGTCGGTTCGGATTGCTGCTGCTCTTGACTTCTTCTACAAACTGTTCGAGACCGCTGATTTCTCCCTCAGACACATATGACACCATCATTGAAGCATCCCTGTTCTCAAAAGCTTCAACGAAAGCATCAACCACTTCTTCGGGTTCCATCTGCAAATCTTCCTTACATGACAGCAAAGGTAATAGAATAAGCATCATCACAATCAGTTTCTTCATACAGATTCTTTCTCCCCGCGTTTTACCTGTTTCTCATTCTCTGTCACATATTCATCTGGATAATATCTGTGAGTAGAGCATTATCCAACCAACTTGATACTAACAAGATCCCGGGCTAAGTCAAATAACTTGATTCTGCGAACAATATTAATTGTACTTCCTGGTAACTATCATATGCAGATAAATATGATTAATGCCATTCTGGTAATCATATTCATGATAGTCTTCTTCTGATTTATTTAATGTATTCGATCATCTGTTCAATTGAGGGAACGGACCCCGAGATCTTTACATCTCCGTCAACTACAAGTGCTGGGGTCAGCATCACTCCGTAGCTGATTATGTCGCTGATGTCGGTAACCTTTTCCAATTTGTAATCAATTCCCAGTTCTATCGCTGCCTCTTCTGCCAGTTCAGCAAGTCTGATACATTTCGGACAGCCGGTCCCGAGTATTTTGATTTCTTTTCGCATTTCCGCTCCTATCCTGAAAACAGTCCGAAGGTTATTCCGCTTATCGTTGCCATTATCACAACCAGCGAAATGAAAGTAATAGTTCTGCTCGTTCCCATGATGCTCCTGATCACCAGCATGTTCGGCAGCGAAAGGGC